>NZ_CP159807.1:2125000-2399624 GCF_048087665.1 Candidatus Ponderosibacter sp. Uisw_141_02
CGGCGCAGGCCGGCTTGTCTAGACCAGTGAGCTGTTACGCTTTCTTTAAAGGATGGCTGCTTCTAAGCCAACCTCCTGGCTGTCTTGGCCTTCCCACATCCTTTCCCACTTAGCCACAATTTAGGGACCTTAGCTGGAGGTCTGGGCTGTTTCCCTCTCGACTATGGACCTTAGCACCCATAGTCTGTCTGCCGTGCTGTACTCGCCGGTATTCGGAGTTTGGTTAGGTTTGGTAAGGCTCGCGCCCCCCTAGCCCATCCAGTGCTCTACCCCCGACGGTAATACACGACGCACTACCTAAATAGTTTTCGCAGAGAACCAGCTATCTCCGGGTTTGATTGGCCTTTCACCCCTAGCCACAGGTCATCCCCGCATTTTTCAACATGCGTGGGTTCGGTCCTCCAGTACGTGTTACCGTACCTTCAACCTGCCCATGGCTAGATCACCCGGTTTCGGGTCTACTCAAACGAACTAAACGCCCTATTCAGACTCGCTTTCGCTTCGCTTACGCCTAACGGCTTAGGCTTGCTCGTCAAAGTAACTCGCTGACCCATTATACAAAAGGTACGCCGTCACCACTTAATGTGGCTCCGACTGATTGTAGGCATTCGGTTTCAGGTCTATTTCACTCCCCTCATCGGGGTGCTTTTCACCTTTCCCTCACGGTACTGGTTCGCTATCGGTCGTTGAGGAGTACTTAGGCTTGGAGGGTGGTCCCCCCATGTTCAGACAGGATTTCACGTGTCCCGCCCTACTCAAGGACTTGAAGAAAGCATTACCCATACGGGGCTATCACCCACTATGGCGCGCCTTTCCAGACGCTTCTGGTTGTCTTCTATCAAGCCACTGGCCTGGTCCGCGTTCGCTCGTCACTACTAACGGAGTCTCGGTTGATGTCCTTTCCTCTGGGTACTTAGATATTTCAGTTCCCCAGGTTTGCTTCCCTTGCGGGATGACCTAAATGGCCGGGTTTCCCCATTCGGAAATCCACGGATCAAAGCTTACTCGCAGCTCCCCATGGCTTATCGCAGCGTGTCACGTCCTTCATCGCCTCTCAACGCCAAGGCATCCACCAAATGCCCTTAGAGACGCTTGATCAGACCGTACGTAAAGGCAAAAGCCCTCACATGCGATCTGCAAGCTATTCTTGCAGGATTAGTTGCATGATTTACTGGTAAACCAGAAATCACCACAGCTAAATCCCGCGGTCTTGGATGTCTTCACTAACTTTGTCAAACAGCGTATCTCGTTGACAGAAAATTTCCGTACGAACGAAATATATAAGCATTTCTTTTCCAAACTAAAATGATTGCCAGCCAAAGGCGGCCGAACAGATGGTAGGCACGGGCAGATTTGAACTGCCGACCTCACGATTATCAGTCGTGCGCTCTAACCAACTGAGCTACGCGCCTGTAGCTGTCGTATACCATTTAAGTTTATATGGAAGAAATTCGCTGGGCAGCGGCAGGCAATAGGTGCCCACTCTTTGTTTTTCCTTAGAAAGGAGGTGATCCAGCCGCAGGTTCCCCTACGGCTACCTTGTTACGACTTCACCCCAGTCACTGACCCTACCGTGGTCGGCTGCCTCCTGCAAGCAGGTTAGCTCACCGCATTCGGGTAGAACCAATTCCCATGGTGTGACGGGCGGTGTGTACAAGGCCCGGGAACGTATTCACCGTGGCATGCTGATCCACGATTACTAGCGATTCCAACTTCATGCACTCGAGTTGCAGAGTACAATCCGAACTGGGACGGCTTTTGGGGATTTGCTCCAGGTCGCCCTATCGCTTCCCACTGTCACCGCCATTGTAGCACGTGTGTAGCCCAGTCCATAAGGGCCATGAGGACTTGACGTCATCCCCGCCTTCCTCCTGCTCATCGCAGGCAGTTTCTCTAGAGTGCCCAGCCTAACTGATGGCAACTAAAGATGAGGGTTGCGCTCGTTGCGGGACTTAACCCAACATCTCACGACACGAGCTGACGACAGCCATGCAGCACCTGTGTGGGAGCCAGCCGAACTGAAGGAATCCGTCTCCGGAAACCAAACTCCCCATGTCAAGGACTGGTAAGGTTCTGCGCGTTGCTTCGAATTAAACCACATGCTCCACCGCTTGTGCGGGCCCCCGTCAATTCCTTTGAGTTTTAATCTTGCGACCGTACTTCCCAGGCGGTCTGCTTAATGCGTTAGCGGCGACACCGAGGGGCAACCCCCCGACATCTAGCAGACATCGTTTACGGCGTGGACTACCAGGGTATCTAATCCTGTTTGCTCCCCACGCTTTCGCGCCTCAGCGTCAAAATCGGACCAGGTAGCCGCTTTCGCCACTGGTGTTCTTCCCAATATCTACGAATTTCACCTCTACACTGGGAATTCCACTACCCTCTTCCGTTTTCTAGTCTTCCAGTCTTAAGCGCAGTTCCCGGGTTGAGCCCGGGGCTTTCACGCCTAACTTAAAAGACCGCCTACGCGCCCTTTACGCCCAGTAATTCCGAACAACGCTCGCCCCCTTCGTATTACCGCGGCTGCTGGCACGAAGTTAGCCGGGGCTTCTTCTCTGGTTACCGTCATCATCTTCACCAGTGAAAGTGCTTTACAACCCTAAGGCCTTCATCACACACGCGGCATTGCTGGATCAGGGTTGCCCCCATTGTCCAATATTCCCCACTGCTGCCTCCCGTAGGAGTCTGGGCCGTGTCTCAGTCCCAGTGTGGCTGATCATCCTCTCAGACCAGCTACTGATCGTCGCCTTGGTAGGCCATTACCCCACCAACAAGCTAATCAGACGCGGGCCCCTCTTTTTCCGGCGGACCTTTCCCCCGTAGGGCGTATGCGGTATTAGCGGTCGTTTCCAACCGTTATCCCGCAGAAAAAGGCAGGTTCCCACGCGTTACTCACCCGTGCGCCACTCTATAAATAGCGTTCGACTTGCATGTGTTAGGCATGCCGCCAGCGTTCGTTCTGAGCCAGGATCAAACTCTTAGGTTAGACTGGTTTGAACGGATAAATCCGTCAAACATGTCATCCTATTCAATCCATGTTCGTTAACTTTTGTTCAAAATTAGCGTTTTGAAATTCAACAGGCTGACTTTTTAAATCACAAAGAACGACACGTTATCACGCACCGCTGCCCGCGAACTTCTTCCAAAATGCTTCCAACTTTTTCAAACAGCGCCTGAACGCTCGGGCCAAGCCCTCGGTTCAGCTCCCGCTCCTCATTCGAGGCAACGGAGCCGGGTTATAGGCCTGCAGAAGCAGACTGTCTAGCCCTAAAATCTCTTTTTAGTGACTTTATTTTTCAGCCCTTCCAGCAACAAACCTTGGGGCCAATTCCGTTTCCCATTCCTGGGCAACGGGAGCGGGTTATAAGCCTGCAAAAGCAGGCTGTCTAGCCCTAAAATCGGTATTTGCGATCTTTTTTCAGAAAACCGAATTGTAGCACGCTAAATATAAGAAATAACCAGCGCGGAACGACCGTCCTGAGAGGGTTACAACAATATTCCCAAGTCACACCTCAATATAGCAGTTCTGTTCCAAGATGAATAGGCAAAAGATGCACGCCAAAAGGATAAATACCGATTTTTACTGCTTTTCTTCACAGGCCACCAACGCCGCCCTGGTAATAATGTACCGATTTAAGCCGTTATCAGACCCGCGTCAGCGGCTTTTGCAGATGATGAATTTAACACCCGGGCAAAGCGACAAAACCAGATGATAAAAATTTCCTAATCAACTGATTCATAAGTAAATTAACTATATGATTTTTATTGAAATGATTGACTTCTTTTGAAAGTTGCGGCATGTAAAGGCTGCATTTAACTGGCTTGCGAGCCAAATGGGGACGTGAAGATGCGGGTAAACTGCATATACAAACGGGCATCTCAAAGACCGTTCTATCGGGCTGTGATGTCAATTGCCTTAACCTGCCTTTTCGTTGGCAGTTCGGTCAACGCGCAGGCGGAAACAGGCGCGGCGCGCGAATCAGTCAAACCCTCTCATGTCGCTTTTGCGCCGATGGAACCTGTTTTTCAAACTGCACCAGCCTTGCCAACAAGTCGGCCCGATCCGGCACTTGCCTATCCGGCAATTCCTGTTTCGATCATCCCGCCAGTGTCAAAACCGGCACTTATTGATGTTCTTCCAAAATCAACCAAGGTGATTAGCGAGATGATTCGGTCACAAACCGGATTAGAAAGCGGCCCTGAAACCGAATTAAAGCTTCGCAATGGTGAAGGTATTGGCGCGCTTTTGCGCCGCGCCGGATATGATTTAGCGTCAATCGCCAAAGCAATCGACGCTGTTTCGGTCAAAGTTGACCTTCGCCGCCTGCAAATTGGCACTAAATTCCAGGTCGCATCGCAAGGATTTCGCTTTTCGACCAAGCCCGGACGCGACATTTATGTGATTCAGCATCCGACAAGTGGCTGGCTGGCGCTCACCGCGCTTCGTCCGACCGATCGCTATATAAATTTTTTCCAAGGCACGATTGACGATTCTATCTATCGGGCCGCGATGGCCGCTGGAATCAGCGAAAGCGCCTTTAATGACTATACCCGTGTCATGGGCTTTTCTGTCGACTTCCAGCGCGAGATTCGAGCCGGAGACCGATTCGAACTTCTGTATGAAACCGAGCGTGACAGCATTGACGGCAAAATCGTTGGTGGCAAGCTGCATTATGCTGGGCTTGTCCTGTCTGACGAGCAATTGGGGTTTTTCCGCTATGACGGCGATAAGGATGCCATTGGCTGGTATGATGAAAATGGCAATTCAGCTGCGCGAACCCTTATCCGCACCCCAATTTCCGGGGCGCGGCTCTCGTCATCTTTCGGCCATCGCAAACATCCGGTTAGCGGCTTTAATGCCATGCATAAAGGTGTTGATTTCGCAGCACCGCACGGCACGCCAATCATTGCCGCTGGTTCAGGTGTGATTCGCGAAGCCGGCTGGAAAGGCAGTTTTGGCCGCTATATCCGTATCAGGCATAATGCCACTTATGATACAGCCTATGCACATATGTCACGCATTGCGCCAAATATCCGCCCGGGATCGCGGGTGAAACAAGGTGAAATCATCGGATATGTCGGATCAACCGGCAGATCAACCGGCGCGCATCTTCATTATGAAGTGATGGTCAATAACCGGCAGGTAAACCCCATGACCGTTCGCTTGCCAACCGGCGAGCGGATCGATGATCAGCATTTGCCAGCCTTTCGAAAAACCGTCGCCACCATTGATCAAGAAGTTTTTTCTTACGGCACCCTCCGCTTTGCCGGTGACGTAACAATCAAAAACACACAATAACCACGCATCTGTGACGATTAATTCCCATCAAGCCAGCGATATTGCCGGTGTTTGTGCTTGCCTTCGGCTATTACCTTTTATTAGCGTCAACGCCATATTGCGGCCATAAACATGACTCAGGGGAAAATATCCATGCAAATTCATCAGCTTTGGCAATATCCGGTCAAGGGGTTTGGCGGCAACCAAATGCCTTTGGCCAAACTGCAGCAAGGTAGCTATTTTCCTAATGACCGGCAATTTGCGATTTCGATTGGAGACGAAAAAACCGCCACTGCCAGCGATGGAACATGGTTTCGCAAAGCACATTTCCTGCAATTAATGTCACATGAATCATTGGCCGAATATAGCTGCCGCTATGATGATGCCGCCAATCCCAGATTAGAATTGCTGCATCATGGCACCCTGTGTCTAAGCATTGATCCGGCAGAGCCAGCCGATTGCCAGCGTTTTGGAAATTTCTTTTTCACCTTGCTTGGCAGCAAGCTTCGCGGAAAGCCGCGTTTGATGACGATGAAACATCAGGCCTATAGTGACCAATCAACAGCGCTGATTAGCATTGCCAGCAATGCGTCGCTCGACGCTTTTGCCGAAGCGACCAACACAAAGCCCGACAGCCGCCGGTTTCGGATCAATATCATTATTGATGGCGGGGCGCCCTTTGCCGAAGAGGGCTTGATTGGCAAAACATTACGCTGTGGTGATGCGCTGCTATTGGTCAAAGAGCCCGTTGGCCGCTGCGCCGCAATCAATGTTGACCCGGCAACGGCCAAACGTAATCCAGACGATTATGTGCGCTTTATGAAAGCCCATTTCGGCCATAGCAATCTTGGCATTTTTGCCGAGGTGATCAATGGCGGCATCATTCGGGTTGGTGACAGGTTACAGCCAGCCTAAATCATGCCGAATGCCACTCGATTTCCATGAGGATTGCAAGTTTTTAACAACATTTATGGCGTTGAAAACCCAGCGAAGATATCTTTGTTAGGATGGTTGATCGCTATCTTGATCACCCTGAACCGCCTCGGCAAGCTGTGCCGGAGATAGGTTTGTGCGATCGTCTGCACCATTATTGGCCGCCCCATTTTTGGCAGCACCATTGCGGGGGCTAAGCCGTTTTTTCGGGGCAGCATCGCCTGAGTCAGCAACGCCATCACCGCCATTAGGCTGTGCAGATGCCTGATTGGGTTTGTCATCAACTGGCAAACCAGCCTCATCATTTTCGGCAACGGGTTCGTGATCACGCCGAGATTCGCCTGAAACGGCGTCGTCAACGGCGGCATTGGCTTGTTCTTGCTGGCGTTTGGTTTCAGCAACACCAACAGCCGCTTGATGAAGCCGGAAATAATGATCGGCAAACTGCGTATAGGCTTCAGCCGAAATCCGTTCACCCGATGTCGCCGCGTCATGCGCAAGCGCCATATATTTTTCATGAAGCTGTTGGGCATTGCCCCGCAATTTCACGTCAGGGCCATTCGACTCATAGGATGTGTTGCGGTTTGGCACATGATTATGATTGCCACTCGTATTTCCACGGCGGCCACGACCACGGCCGCGTTTGGCGTTTTGAGGTTGTCTCATTGGGTTTGATACCACATTCGTTATTAAAAACGGTTATCGATAAATTTAGTCAAAGTCATTTCGGTTGCGGTTAGTCTATTAACGACAGCTCGACATAAAGCCGGTGCAAGCGATCCCATTTCGTTAGGAAAGGCGCTGGCGTACTGGTGAACAAAATCACCCCGCCGCGATTGGCGATACCATAGCGTTGGCTTCATATTAATATCAAGGAAAATATCATCCATTTCACATTTTAATTGAAAATGTGAGACAGCGCGTAATGCCAGCAAGATCACAATGGCTGTCGCGAAGCTGTAAATTCACTTTTTCCGCCGCGGCGGTGACGGCATTTTCCTGCCCACGCCCGATTTCAACAAACGCCATACCATCCACCGCAAGCACCGCCGCAAGTCGCGGCAAAAGCTGCGCCCAGCACGCCATGCCATCAGCTCCGCCATCAAGCGCTAAGGCCGGATCAAAAGATCTCACATCCACCGCAAGCCCGTCAATTTCGCCAGTCGGGATATAGGGCGGGTTTGACAAGATCACGTCAAACCCGCCAAGTGAGCCTAAATCATCGGTAAAGCTATGTTCGGCAAACGCGGCGCGATCACCAAGACCGAGGCTAGCCGCATTGCGCCTAGCCGTGGCCACTGCATCGGGATTAATATCAATGCCGATACCTTGCGCCTTCGGCAATTCAGATAGTAACGCCAGAAGCAAACAACCGCTGCCCGTGCCAAGATCAAGCAAGCGCAAAGGGCGATCCTTGCCCGCATTGCGTAATGCCCATCTTACAGCCGCTTCAATCAATGTCTCTGAATCGGGGCGCGGATCAAGCGTGGCTGGCGATACGGCAAAGCGAAGCGACCAAAATTCACGCCAACCACGAATGCGGCTGATTGGCTCGCCCTCAAGCCGGCGTGCCACCATCGCCGCTAGCCGGTCAGCACAAACCTGATCCATTGGCGCGATATCTTCATGTGGCAAAACAGCGTCATCACGTCCCAAGGCCATGCCAAGAAGACAACGCGCATCGGTCTTGGCACTGGCAATTCCGGCCGCGGCAAGGGTCTGCTCGAGACCATAAAGAATGATGCTGGCTTCTTGTTGGGCCGTCGGATCGGTTTTTTCGTGATCAACCGGCGTCACCATCACACCCCTTCGGCAAGCCGCCGTGCCTGATCCTCTGACACCAGCGCGTCAACCACCTCGTCAAGCGCCTCCCCAGCAATGACTCGGTCGAGCTTGTAAAGGGTGAAATTGATTCGGTGATCGGTAACGCGGCCTTGCGGAAAATTATAGGTGCGGATTCGTTCAGACCGATCACCCGACCCAACCTGTCCTTTGCGTTCAGCAGCGCGTTCAGCCTCGACCCGCGCCCGTTCAGCATCATAAATCCGCGCACGCAAGATCTTCATCGCTTTGGCACGGTTCTTATGTTGTGATTTTTCATCTTGCTGGCTAACAACAATGCCGGTTGGCAAATGCGTGATGCGAACCGCCGAGTCAGTTGTATTGACCGATTGGCCACCTGGCCCCGATGCGCGAAACAGGTCGATCCGAAGATCGGATTCATCAATCTGGATATCAACATCTTCGGCTTCGGGAAGCACGGCAACGGTTGCCGCGGATGTGTGAATACGCCCACCAGCCTCGGTTTCGGGAACACGCTGCACCCGATGCACACCCGATTCAAATTTTAACCGCGCAAAAACATCCTGGCCTGAAATGGTGGCCGTGGCTTCCTTATAGCCACCAATGCCGGTTTCCGATACTTCCATCACTTCAAATTTCCAGCCATGTTTTGCGGCAAAGCGCTGATACATCGAAAATAGATTTGCGGCAAAAAGCGCCGCCTCGTCACCACCCGTTCCGGCGCGCACCTCAAGAATGGCGTTTCGCGAATCATCCTTGTCTTTTGGCAATAGTAAAAGCTGCAAGGCGGCTTGGGCATCGGGAAGCTGTTCTCTAAGCAAATCGGCCTCGGCCTGCGCCATTTCCAGCATATCCGGATCATCACCCGCTTCGGCAACCATGACAAGCGCATCAGCAAGCTCAGTTTCGATCCGGCGAACTAGCTCAATCTGTTCGCAAACCGGACGAAGGTCGGACAGTTCACGGGAAAATTGCACAAGATCACTATTGCTCATATTCGCCGAATCCGACAGCCGGTTTTCGACTTCGCGCCGGCGTTCAAGTACTTTATCCATTGATGAGTCGTGGCTCATGCCAAAACTCCCTTTTTGGTCTTGTTTCAATCACTCTGAATTTGGCAAATCAAACGGCGCGGCTGCCACACGCAAAAGGCCGTTCGCTATGGGGCGAGAAGGCTTTCGGCAATCGCCGCCGCAAGGCCGCTGCAATCATCCGGATCAAGTGGCAATTCCTGCTGGCTTCCATCGCCTAGATTGCGCAGCTGGACGGTGTTTTTGGCAAGCTCATCACTTCCCATAATCACCGCAGTCCGGATCCCGGCCTTATCGGCCTTTTTCAATTTTTTACCCATCGCGCCGCTTGTTGGCAGATCAATATCAATCCCCGCATCGCGAAGCTGTTCGGCAAGGCAAAACGCTGCTTGGCGCGCGCCATCATCAGCCGTCAAGATCGCCACTTTGGGATTATTTACCGACGCGGTTTCAACAAGCATGGCAAGCCGTTCAACACCAGCCGCCCAGCCAACACCGGCCACTTTTGGCCCGCCAAGCATTTCGGCAAGCCCGTCATAACGCCCGCCGCCAAGAACCGTTCCTTGTGCGCCAAGCGATGTGGTGACAAATTCAAAAGCCGTATGACAATAATAATCAAGCCCGCGAACCAATAGCGGATCAAAAACCCACGCCACGCCAGCGCCATCAAGCGCGGCTGTCAAATCGGTAAAATGCGCCTTTGACACATCATTCAGATAATCGTGTAATCGAGGGGCATCTTGCAAGATCGCGCGGTCGCCAGCATCTTTTGAATCCAGAATGCGAAGCGGATTCACCGCAAGGCGGGTTTTGCTGTCATCCGATAATTGATCGGCAAATGTTTCCAAATAGGCAATCAAGGCCGCCCGGTAAGCCGCCCGACTGTCACCATCACCAAGCGAATTGAGATGAAGTTCACAATCATCAAGAACACCAAGCGACGCCAGAAACCGCGCCCCACAAGCAATGATTTCAGCATCGGCAAGCGCATCATCTGGACCAAGATATTCAATGCCTACCTGATGAAACTGGCGCATCCGGCCTTTTTGCGGACGCTCATAGCGAAACATCGGCCCTGCATAGAAATATTTCAACGGCAGGCTTTGCGTCAGCCCGCCCGAAATCATTGCTCGCACAACACCAGCAGTATTTTCCGGCCGCAAGGTCAAGATTTCACCACCACGATCAGCAAAGCTGTAATTTTCTTTGGTGACAATATCGCTGCTTTCGCCAAGTGGGCGTGAAAACACTTCGGAAAATTCAAAAATCGGCGTTGCCATTTCCTGAAATCCATAGCGCGCCGATGCCGTGCGCGCAGCGTCAATCACCAAACGATGTTTGGCCATGCTATCGGGAAGAAGATCAGCGGTACCGCGGGCAGGTTGAAGTCGTGACATGGGCTTTAATCTGCTTTTTAAGTTTGTGTTGATGCCGCTTCGGCGGCTTTTAATTCGGCGACGCGGGTTTCAACAAGATCGACCACATGTTCAACAATATCGCCATTTGACAAGCGATGATCAGCCATACCTGACAGGTAAATCTGATGTGTTCCTTTGCCACCACCAGTAAGCCCAATATCAGTTTCACGCGCCTCACCCGGCCCGTTCACAATACAGCCAATGATCGAAACGGTGATTGGCATATCAATATGTTCCAGCCGGTCTTCGATGATTTGCACGGTTTTGATAACGTCAAATTGCTGGCGCGCACAAGATGGGCAGGAAATAACTGTCACACCGCGGCGGCGAAGCCCAAGTGATTTCAGCATTTCATAACCGGCTTTCACCTCTTCGGTCGGGTCTGCCGATAACGACACTCTCACCGTATCGCCAATGCCGGCCCACAGCAGATTGCCAAGCCCAATGGCCGATTTGATTGTGCCTGCCCGCAGCCCACCGGCCTCGGTGATGCCAATATGCAGCGGGCAATCAATCACATCAGCAAGCTGTTGATAAGCCGCAACCGCCAGAAACACATCGGATGCTTTGACTGAAATTTTGAATTCGTGAAAATCATTATCCTGCAAAATCTTGGCATGTTCCAAGGCAGATTCAACAAGTGCTTCAGGGCAAGGCTCGGCATATTTTTGAAGAAGATGCTTTTCCAGCGATCCGGCATTAACGCCAATCCGCATCGAACAGCCATGATCGCGCGCCGCCTGCACCACCTCGCGCACGCGCGCCGCATTGCCTATATTGCCAGGATTGATCCGCAAACAGGCGGCACCGGCCTTGGCTGCCTCGATGGCGCGGCGATAATGGAAATGGATATCAGCAACAATCGGAACCGGGCTTTGCGCGCAGATGGTTTTCAGCGCCGCGGTGCTGTCTTCATCAGGGCAGGACACCCGCACAATATCAGCACCCGCCGCCGCCGCCGCATTGATTTGCGCCAAGGTGCTGTCAATATCACTTGTCAGGCTGTTGGTCATGGTTTGCACCGAAATTGGCGCATCGCCGCCAACCGGAACTGATCCGACCATCACCTGACGACAGCGACGGCGCTCAATGGTTCTATAAGCCCGATAAGCGTTTGACACTTTTGCACTCCAAATAATGGCGCAGCGCACCCCTGTTGAGTCTGCCCCATTCTATACCCTGTTCGGCGGGCAAGCGCCAGATCAATGCGTCACATTGTTCAGATGGGGTGTTGCGATCAATTTCCAAGATGGCTGGCAGGCCATAAAATTTGCCCCGCCATCGCCGCGCAAACAGGCAAAGCCCCGATAAAAAAAGTCAACATCACAGAGAAAACTTAAAATCGGGATCACGCCCCAAAATATTTGGAAACAATCTTATAAAGACAGGAAAAAGCAAAACAGGGAAAACCGGACTGGGATAAGGGCTAGAGCGCCTGTCGTAATTTATCAATAACCAGCGGCAAATCGCGAACAATCTGACCCGTTCCACCGATTGGACGCGGGTCATCGCTTCCGATGACAATCTCTAGCCCGCCAGCATTGCCAGTGCTGAGATACAGCCGCGTATTGCCTTCGACAACATAGCTGTCCCCGACCCGCATCAATTTCGCCATCACTTCTTCGCCATTATCACGCACAATCTCAACCCAGCTTGCGGCAACCGCACGGATGGTGATTTCCTGCGCCGGATCGCGAAGATTGGCAGTAGCGCTATTTCCAGCCACACGCGTTTCGCCGTCTTGCGATGCAGGAGTAATGACCTGTATTTCAGCTAAATCGCCTGACAGAAGAGGGCCATTCGCATCGGCTAACGGGACAGCTGGCCCACTTGGCGCGTCAATCGCCACTGCCGTTTCGACGGGTTTTGCTGGTGCGGCACCGGCTGGTGCCTCAGCCGTGATCGTTTTGGCCGTGCCAGTTTCGGTGGGGCCGGTTTCGGGAGTGATGGTTTCGGTCATGACCGCCCAATCATCTGTTGCCACGCTTGGAATTGGGATCACAGCCGCGGCGGCCGTTACCTTTTCGGGCTTTGCTGGCGCTGTCAGATCTTGGCTTTGCGCCTGACCGTCAACCGGCACAGGCGATACAGTATCCTGATCAATAAGCGTGTCTTGCATCGCAGCAGGCAATGGCAGGGGTTTCACAACCTCGCCTAGCACCATCGCCATCCGATCAGTTCCATCACCGCCATTTATCCAGTACCAACCACCATAGGCAATACCAGCACAAACAACCAACATTGAAGCGATGGCTGGTGCCGATCGCTGGGGAGGTCGAGCCCCCACCGGAATTTTATAGGTTGGCATGGTTGCCGCTTTGGTCGTCAAATCATTATAGCGCGCCACAAGTGTTGTTGGATCGACCGCAACAAACTGGCCATAGCTTCGTAAAAACCCTGTGACATAGGCCGGCGCTGGCAATTGATCAAATGCGCCCATCTCCAAATTTGACAGATAGTCAACTGAGATGCGGAGGTGCTGGGATACGTCGCTGATTTTCAAACCCTGAGCCCGACGCGCCTGTCTCAGCGTCGAACCAATTTGTTCGAAACTGTCGTCGGCAACCCCAGGTTGGATATCTTTATCTTGATCGCCCGCCAAAAAAGTCTCCATTTAATGCCAGATGACACACTAGTACCGAAATCGTTATAAATTGCAAATAAAATTTAAGTTTTTACAATAATAACCAACGAGCATATAGCTGATAACATTGGCTGTTATTCATTTACGACGCAGATCTTGCCTTGTTTAGCAAGGATCAATAGCTATCGTTGCGATATTAAGTCTCGTCATCTAATCCATAGGCGGTATGTAGGCTGCGAACCGCTAATTCGGTATATTCAGCATCAATCAGAACCGAAATCTTGATTTCGGATGTTGAAATCACATGCAAATTTACGCCCTTTGCCGCCAATGTCTCAAACATCGTCTTGGCAACACCAGGCTGGGTTCGCATCGCCATTCCCACAACTGAAATTTTGGCAACATTTGGCGCGGCGTCAACCGACTCAAATCCCAGCTGATCTTTAATTTTATTTATGATATCAACAGCTTTATCAAGGTCACTACGGCTAACCGAAAAGCTGATATCGGTTTTCTTCACGGCGCTTGATGCGCTTTGGACAATCATATCCACATTGACATGATTATCTGCCAATGCACCAAAAACACCGGCAGCAACACCCGGCTGGTCAGGAAGGCCAACGATGGTGATTTTGGCCTCATCAGGGCTATAGGCAATCCCGCTAATGGTTTCTTGTTCCACGACTGAATCCTCATTCACGACTAAAGTGCCTGGTGCATCATTGAAACTTGAGCGCACCTGCAGACTAACATTATGGCGCATCGCCATGGCGACTGATCTTGTTTGCAATACCTTGGCACCTGATGATGCCATTTCCAGCATTTCTTCAAAGGTGATTCGCGACAATTTCGTCGCTTTTGGTGCGATTCGCGGATCGGTAGTATAAACCCCATCGACATCAGTATAGATATCGCAACGGTCAGCTTGGAGCGCGGCGGCAATCGCAACGGCCGATGTATCCGAGCCACCTCGGCCAAGTGTGCTGATCCGGCCATCGGGGCCAATGCCTTGAAAGCCGGCAATGACAGCAACCTGTCCGGCTTTCATGCGCTCGCGAATGGCCGACCCGTCAATCGAGTCAATCCGCGCCGCGCCATGAACATTATCTGACCGGATGGGAATCTGCCAGCCAAGCCATGACCGTGCATCGATGCCGATGTTCTGCAAAGCAATCGCCAGCAAGCCAACCGTCACCTGTTCGCCAGTCGCAACAATCGTATCATATTCACGCGCATCATGGAGCGGGCCGATCTCAGATGCCCATGAGACAAGCTGGTTTGTTGTCCCCGACATTGCCGAGACAACAACCGCAACCTCATGGCCAGCGTCAATTTCAGTTTTTACCCGCTGCGCCACATTGCGTATGCGATCAAGATCGGCCACCGAGGTGCCGCCAAATTTTTGAACAATCCGTGCCATTTGCTGTATGCTGTTTTCCAGTAAATCTAATTTCACGCAGCTATAACGATTACCAGCCACCGGGGCAAGCCTATGATGACAACAGCCGATCAAACAGAGATCGATAATTTTGCCGCCGTATCCGACCAATGGTGGGATCAAAAAGGGCCAATGGCACCTTTGCATGCTTTTACCCCCGTCCGGATTGACTACATTCTGCAAGCGACCGGCCGATTTTTCCCAATAAAAACAGTCGTAAAACCATCATTGGCCGGATTAAAAATACTCGATATTGGCTGTGGCGGTGGCTTGCTTGCCGAACCAATGGCGCGGCTTGGCGCAGAGGTAACCGGCATTGACGTTACCGCACCGGCGATCAGCGCGGCCAAAATACATGCTGAATCGATGCAGCTTGCGATTGATTATCAGGTGATCACAGCCGAAGATCTAGCCGCAAGCGGTGCCAAATTCGATGTAATCTATGCCTCTGAAGTGATCGAACATGTTGCCGATCGCCCGCTTTTTATCAAGGCGATTGCCACGATGCTGGCACCAAATGGCGTTGTCGTGATCACCACCATTAACCGCAGCTTGCCAGCGCTGGTTTTTGCCAAATTCGCGCTTGAATATATTGTTCGGCTTGTGCCTGCCGGCACACATGATCCGCGCAAATTCGTGCGGCCAGCCGAATTACGTGCCGAATTTGCGGCAGCGGGTATTGTCCTTGATGATATGACCGGTTTTGCGCCCTGTCCGGGCGGCGGCTTTATGCCAATCGGGTCACTGGCGATCAATTATGCGGCGAGTGGCGGCTTTCGATAGGGCAAAGGCCAAGGCGCGCAAATCACCCGGTTTAATGTTCAGGCGGCAAGCACGGCAAAGTCACGATATCAATGCCTTCATCGGCGAGTGACTCGCGTTCTTCAGCGCTTGTCTGACCATAAACATTCTCAGGTTCGCTGTCGCCATAATGCATTTTGCGAACTTCGGTTGCAAAATCGGTCCCGACATCCCGACATTCAGACTTTACCTTGCGCTGCAATTGGCGAAGCTGCGCAATCGCCTCGCCAAGCGCGGCCTGTGATGGGAGGGCCTGCAATGAGGCGGGCTTGGATGCAGCAACATGCGCCGATGCGGTTTGGCCGGATGCGGTTTGAGAAGATGGCGCTATGGTGCCAGACTGATGATTAGCCTGATGGCCAGTTTCAGCCATTGGCAAGCGACACACATCATCACGGCGACGTTTTGGGCTGACCAGATTGGGCGTCATTAGCGCGCGGCGCACCTTGACGCTGTCACAAACCGGACAGGTGACAAGCCCCGCTTGATTCTGCGTATCAAAAGCAGCGCCAGTTTGGAACCAGCCTTCAAATTCATGTGTCAAATCGCAAATCAATTGATATTTGATCATCTGTTCCGCCTCACCGAAATCTATCTGCCTTTTAGATAAGGGGCATCGAGCGGGACGACAAGCCCCGAAACCAGCGATCCCGAAACCAGCAATATGGCAGCGTTAAAGCGCGCCATGGCAATGTTTGAATTTCTTGCCTGATCCGCATGGGCAAGGGGCATTTCGCGACACTTTCGCATTGGCAGATGCCTCTGCTGGTGCAGCCGGCGGCGCGCCGTCGTCATCGGGCTGGCGGATCTCGACATGCGAGAGAACCATGCTTGTGGTTTCACGCATATTGGCAAGCATCGTTTCAAACATCAAAAAGGCTTCGCGCTTATACTCATTCAAAGGGTCTTTTTGCCCATAGGCCCGAAGGGTAATTCCCTGACGCAATTGATCAAGGGTTAATAAATGTTCTTTCCATTGCTGATCAAGTACCTGCAAAAGCAAATTCTTTTCTGCCATCCGCATGATATCAGGCCCAAGCCGCACGGCTTTTTCGGCCATATGGCGATCGGCAGCGTCAATCAATCGAGCTTCAATTTCCGGTTCGGCAATGCCGTCTTCGGCAAACCATTCGGCAATCGGCGCCTCGACCCCCAAAACGCGGCGCGCATCGGCATCAAGCGTTTCTGAATCCCATGCATCATGATAAGTGCCAGCGGGAATTGACCGTTCAACAATCAAGGCGGCAGCTTCATGGCGCATATCGACAACCGTGTCATGAACATCATCGGCGCGCATGATTTCTTTGCGCTGGTCAAAAATCACCCGGCGCTGGTCATTCATCACGTCATCATATTTAAGCAATTGCTTGCGAATCTCGAAATTGCGTGCCTCGACCTTGGATTGGGCTTTTTCAACAGCCTTGTTAATCCATGGGTGCATAATGGCCTCGCCTTCTTCAAGACCAAGCTTTAACAGCATGCTTTCCAGCTTTTCTGAGCCGAAAATACGCATCAGATCATCTTGGAGTGACAAGAAGAATTTTGACGCGCCAGGATCACCCTGACGCCCTGTCCGGCCACGAAGCTGATTATCAATCCGGCGAGATTCATGGCGTTCGGTACAAATAACATACAGCCCGCCAGCGGCAAGCGCGGTGGCTTTGGCCGCTTCAATTTCAGCAGCAATTTTGGCCGTAACCGCTTCGGTAACTGGTTTGCCCTCGGCCTCAAGGCTGGCAAGCCGCATTTCCAAATTACCACCAAGCTGAATATCGGTTCCGCGTCCGGCCATATTGGTGGCAATCGTAACCGCGCCAGGCACGCCAGCATCGGCAATGATTTTGGCTTCTTCTTCATGGAAACGGGCGTTCAGAACCCGATGCTCAATTTTGCGCTTTTCCAATTCGGTTGATAGGCGTTCGGATTTATTGATACTGATCGTGCCAACAAGAACCGGCTGCTGGCGTGACCGGCATTCAAGGATCAGTGCGATAACGGCTTCGTCACGTTCGGCGCTGGTGCGGTAAACCTCATCATCATAATCAATACGGGCAACATCACGATTGGTCGGGATAGCCATAACTTCCAATGCGTAGATTTCAGAAAATTCACCAGCCTCGGTCATGGCTGTTCCAGTCATGCCTGCAAGCTTGTCATACATGCGGAAATAATTCTGGAAGGTGACTGAAGCCAGCGTCTGGTTTTCCGCCTGAATTTCAACACCTTCTTTTGCCTCAATTGCCTGATGCAGACCATCAGAAAAGCGGCGGCCTTCCATGGCGCGGCCGGTAAATTCATCAATGATGACAACCTCGCCCGCCTTTAGCATATAATGCGTGTCACGCGCAAAAAGCCGATGCGCACGAAGCGCCTGATTGACGTGATGCAACAGCCCGACATTTTCAATGTCATAAAGGGTTGCATCGCCAATGGCACCACGCTCGCGAAGCAGGGTTTCGGCATGTTCAATACCAATTTCACTCAGCGAGACACTATTGCCCTTTTCATCAAGGTCAAAATCTTCATCCACCAATAACGGGATGATCTGATCAGCAACATGATAATGTTCGGCATTGGTTTCGGCAGGGCCGGAAATGATCAGCGGGGTGCGCGCTTCATCAATAAGGATTGAATCAACCTCATCGACAATCGCAAAGCTGAAATCGCGCTGCACCATATCTTCAAGACTGAATTTCAGATTATCGCGAAGATAGTCAAAGCCAAATTCATTATTCGTGCCGTAAGTGACATCACAACCATAGGCGGCACGGCGCTGATCATCATCAAGCCCGCCCGTGATGCAGCCAACGCTTAGCCCCAGAAATTCATAGACCTTGCTCATCCATGCCGCATCACGTGATGCCAGATAATCATTGACCGTGACTACATGAACACCGCGCCCATCAAGCGAATTCAGCACTACCGCCAAAGTCGCAACAAGCGTTTTGCCTTCGCCGGTTTTCATTTCGGCGATCTGGCCACGATGAAGCGCAATACCACCCATCAATTGGACATCAAAATGACGCTGGCCAAGGGTGCGTTTGGCGGCTTCGCGAACCAGCGCAAACACATCAACTAAAAAATCGTCTTTTGACGCGCCATCAGTTATTTTCTGGCGGATATCCGTAACCATTGCCCGAATGGCATCATCATCGAGGCTGGCAAAATTGGCTTCGCGGTCATTAATCTGCTGAACCAATGGCTGCATCGATTTGACGATACGGTCATTCGAGCTGCCAAACAGGTTTTTTGCAAAAGACGCAAACATTGTAACTCCCCAGCCATGTGGCAGATGCGCTACCGGACGGCAAATATAAAGCTGGTGCAAAAAGCACCTGACTGGACATAGGTATAGACGCGAATTTTGTCAATTGTTTGAGTATGTTTTTCCCGATTTACCTGTGATGTGCAAAATCGCCCAAAGGTAGATAACCCCCTTCCGGCCTGCCGCAGAATATTGCGCCTTTTTCAAGCGCGGGCTTGCTCTTCGAAGTTAGCTTCGCTAACACTTACACCATAGGCTGGTGGTCAAAGACCGGCTTGTTTGATTTGAATTCTTCCTGACGACCCAACGGCGCGCCGATGATTGCGGCAAGACCTGTTTATTTTAAGAGGATTTACGAATGCGTAATGGTATTTTCGCCCATCGGTTTATCGGCCTTGTAACAGGCGTCGCGCTTTTTGCCAGCATGGGCATGATGGCACATGCCAATGACGACCGGATTCCGGTTGGCACGGTCAATGGCGAAACCTTGTGGCTTGACGATGTCATGCGGCAGGCCGAGCGACTTCCTGATGAATTCCGGCAAACGCCTTTGGCAAATTATTTCGACCAGCTGGTCACTGATATGGTTGATGCGCGCATTGCCGCCGATGCCGCCCGCACGGCAAAACATGACCAAAAAGACGATGTTGCCGCGGCGATGAAAGTTGCCGCTGACCGCGTTCTTGCCGAATCATGGCTTGGCGAGACGGTTGCTGGCGAAGTGAATGATGCTGCGATTGAAAATGCCTATCAGAAATTTGTCGCCGACAGCGCATCACGCGAACAGGTGACGGCATCACATATCCTCGTTGAAACTGAAGATGACGCCAAGGCGGTGATTGCCGCACTTGAAAAAGGCGAAGATTTTGCCGAATTGGCAAAAACCAAATCAACCGGACCAAGCGGGCCAAATGGCGGATCACTTGGCACTTTTGGCCGTGGCCAGATGGTGCCAGCCTTTGAAAATGCCGCTTTTGCGCTCGACGATGGCAGCTTTAGCAAAACCCCAGTCCAAACCCAGTTTGGCTGGCATGTTATCAAGGTTGATAAAAAGGCAATTGCACCAGCCCCAACGCTTGACGCCATGCGTGACCAGCTTGTGCAAAATCTATCAACGCAAGCCTTGGGCCGTGTTCTTGAGGAATTGCGCGCAAAACAGGATATCAAACTCCGCAGTTTTGCCGAAATTCGCAAAGATGCAATGGCCGCTGGCAACAGCCAGTAACAGCCACTGCCATGACTCTTTCTCCTCTGGCACCTGACAGCTTCCCCGACCTGCCACCGATTGCAGGTATCAAGCTTGGTACCGCCGCCAGCGGCATGCGCTATCAAGGGCGTGATGATTTGCTGTTGATCAGCTTGGCACCTGAAAGCAGCGTTGCTGGTGTGTTTACGCTATCTGATACAGCCGCAGCACCCGTTGACTGGAGCCGGAAAATTGCCGAAACCGGTACCGCCGCCGCGATCATCACCAATGCTGGCAATGCCAATGCCTTTACCGGCAGTCGCGGCGATGATGCTGTTCATAAAATGGTCAATCATCTTGCCAGCCATCTTGATTGTGATGCTGGCGCGATCATGGTGGCCTCGACCGGAGTGATTGGCGAGCCATTGGATGCGGCCAAGCTGGTGCCTTATTTCGATAGATTGGTTACTCAAAGCAATGCCAGTTGGCAAAATGCCGCCAATGCCATTCTAACAACCGATACATTCGCCAAAGGCGCCCATGCAAAATGTATGATTGACGGAGTGTCGGTTGATATATGCGGCATTGCCAAAGGGTCAGGCATGATTGCGCCAAATATGGCAACCATGCTTGGCTATATCGGCACTGATGCGGCCGTGCCAGCAGACGTTCTGGCGGATTGTCTTCGCGCTGCCAATGATGACAGCTTCAATGCCATTACCGTTGATAGCGACACCTCGACCAATGATAGTGTTTTCCTGATGGCAAGCGGCATGGCTGGCAACCGGCTGATTGCCGATGCCAATGATCCGGCATTGGCCGATTTCCGCGCTGCCTTGGCCGCGGTCATGCGCGATCTTGCCATCCAGATTGTGCGCGATGGCGAAGGCGCAACCAAGCTTGTCACCATTGATATTGCGGGTGCCAAGACCAACGCGATTGCCCGTCAAATCGGCCTTGCCATTGCAAATTCGCCTTTGGTCAAAACCGCCATCGCTGGCGAAGATGCCAATTGGGGTCGGATTGTCATGGCGATTGGCAAATCGGGCATTGGCATTCCATCTGATGCGATCAGCATTGATATCGGCGGCTATGCGGTGGCGCGTGAGGGCATGCGTATTGCCGATTATGACGAAACCCCGATTGCCGCCCATATGACGGGTCAGATGATTGATCTTGCGGTGACGATTGGCACCGGCGATGGCACGGCGCGGGTTTGGACATGCGATTTGACGCATGGCTATATCTCGATCAATGCCGATTACCGGAGCTAGCTAGGCGATGTTGCTGGTAAGCGCGGTGGCGCTGGTCGATATTGATGGGCGGGTCTTGCTAGCGCAACGCCCCGAAGGCAAATCAATGGCCGGATTATGGGAATTTCCAGGCGGTAAAATCGAAGCTGGCGAAACGCCAGAAGCAGCGCTGATCCGCGAATTGCGCGAAGAGCTTGGCATTGATACCGCCGAATCCTGCCTTGCCCCGCTTAGCTTTGCCAGCCATCATTATGCTGCCAGTGATGATAGCGATGCGTTTCATCTTCTAATGATGCTGTTTGTTTGCCGCCGCTGGCAAGGCCGGCCGCAAGCGGTTGAAGGCGGCATGGTGAAATGGGTACGCCCACAACAATTGCGCGACTATCCGATGCCTGCGGCTGATATTCCCTTGATTTCGGCGCTACAAGATCTTCTTTAGGGCGGGCTTTTTTCTGAAACGGGCTTTGTTTTCGACCATCAATACCTGACGACAATAATGATGTTTTGAACGCGCCGCCTTGCCGGTAAGTCATTTTTGGCCATGCCGCTTTTGGTTATGCCGCTTTTGGTTATGTTATTCGCATCAGCCCTGTTTTGGATCGTCCCGATCATCGCCGCCAATCACCGTGGCAAGATACGTTTTTCCCGATCCGGGGCGAAGCGGCTTTTGCTGGCTTTCATGTGGTGCCCAGCCGGTCAGGGTGATGATCTCGAAACTCGCCGGAATCGTTCCGTCATCACACCCAAATTTGGTTTGATAGATTTCGGCTGCCCGCATGAAAACAGCGCGTCTTGTCGGCTGGCGCAATCGGCCAAGCATGGCGTTTTGTTCACCCATGCCGCGAAGGTCGGCCATCAAGCGAAACATATTTGGATAGGTCACGGTCAAACGGTCGCTATCGGCCACCGGAAGCGCAAGACCAGCACGGCCAAGAAGCCCGCCAACATCTTTAATGTCAGCCATCGGCGCACAACGCGGGCTAAACCCGCCAGTTACATCCTGTTCGGCCGCAATTAAGGCCGCGCGTAATTCAAATAGGCTGTTGCCGCCAAGAAGATTGATCAGACACAGACCATCCGGGCGAAGCAATTTTCGAATTTGCAGCATCAGCCCCGGCAGATCATCAACCCAATGGAGATTTAGACAGGAAAAAACCGCATCAAAGCTGGCATCGGCAAAAGGCAGAGCCGCAAAATCATGAACAATAAAGGGTTTGTCAGCATGTTTGGCAAAAGCCGCTGCCGGATCGCTATGCAGCACTGTGCCAATTTTGCCAAGCGGTGCGAGATGCGTCAAGAGGCGGCCATCATGCGCGCCAAGATCAAGACATAGGTCAAAATCACGCTGCATCAGATCAACCCGATCGGCAAGGCGCAAAGCCGCTTCATCCTTTAGAAACGCAAAATTTGCATAGGTCGCGGCAGCCCGTTGCCGATTCCGGCGCTGGGCAAGCGGGTCAAATAGCTGTGGTATCATTTCGGTCATGACAGGCATCTTGTAGGGTCTGCTGGTAAAACCGCAAGCGCTAAATATCGCCATGCCCAGATTAGCACCGGCAGCATGCTTTACAATTTTTTTACCGGCGTTCGGCTAGAATGACTAATCCCAAGGCTGCGTTAAGAGACTGGCAATGCAAACCAAACCCGCCACCCGAGTCCGACAGTATTATACCGCATTGCTTGATCTGCTTTTGCCCAAGCAATGCCCATTATGTCGGCAGTTTTGTTTTGATCATGGCCTTTGTGCCGATTGCTGGCAGGGGCTGGTTTTTATCACCCCACCTTTTTGCCAATGCTGTGGGCGGCCGCTTGCCTATGCTATTGGCGATCATCTTTGCGGGTCTTGTTTCGCCAAAATACCACCCTTGGCCGAAATCCGAAGCTGCTTTTTATATAGTGAACGGTCACGGCAATTGATTTTGAAATTCAAACATGGTGACGCGCTTCATCTCACCCCTCTATTTGCCCGCTTTTACTAGCACCTTTTAGTACCTTGGCAGAGCCAGACCATTTGATTGTGCCGATCCCGTTTGATGCCAAACGATATCTTCACCGGCGGTTCAACCAATCGGCCGAGCTGGCGCGCCTATTTTGCCAACAAAATGAAACTGGCATCTTTGCCCCCAAAGCATTGACGCGGCCAAAGGCTGGGCCAACGCAGGCCTGATTGAGCCGAAGCCAGCGACAACGTAATCTGGCAGGCGCGTTTGCCGTTCCTCAAGACCAGCGTCACCGCATCACCAATCGGCCCGTGCTGTTGATTGATGATGTGATGACAGAGGGTGCCACCCTTTATGAGGCGGCAAGAACCCTTCAAAAGGTGAGAAGTGGCCCGGTTCGCGGGCTGGTTTTGGCGCGGGTTTTACGCCATGGGCTGCAGCCCCTTTATGCAATGCTGATTTTTCGATTGACCCCTATGACAGAGCGCGGGTTTTGCAGTATAATATCGCAAGTTTTTTCAAGATTATCGGCAATGCGGCTTGGCACCCATGCTGGCCGCGTCAAATGAGGCAGAAATGGCAACAATTGAAATCTACACCGTAATGACCTGTCCGTTTTGCACGCGCGCGGTGAAATTACTAACCGCCAAAAAGATTGCTTTTGAGGAAATTGATGTGACCTTAAGCGCGGCAAAACGCCGAACCATGCGAAGCCGTGCCAATGGCCGAACATCGGTGCCACAGATATTTATCAATGATAATCATATTGGTGGCTGTGATGATCTGTTTGCGCTTGATCAGGCAGGACATCTCGACAAGCTGTTATCAATGGCGTCCTAATTGGCCATGTTTCGCGTTGCTGCTATCCAATATTGCGCTGGTGACAATGCCAAAGACACGTTGACGAATATCCAGCCTTTGATAGCCGCGGCCGCATCGCGTGCAACGCTTGTAACCCTTCCCGAATGCGCCAGCTATCTTGCCGCCAGCCGTGAACAGCTGGCCACCCATGCTGAATGGGAAGATGACAGCTACAGCCAAAACTGGCTTGCCGATCAGGCACGACAATTGGGAATCTGGCTTCTTGCCGGATCACTGATGATACGTCGCCGCGACGACCAAAAATTAGTCAATCGAAGTCTGCTTTTTGGCCCTGATGGCAGCCTTGTCGCAAGCTATGACAAAATCCATATGTTTGACGCTGATGTTGGCGATGACAAAAGCTATCGCGAGTCGGCCTGCTTTACCGCAGGTTCAACGCCGGTCTTTGCCATGATTGGCGATGTGCCAGTTGGGCTAAGCATCTGCTATGATGTACGGTTTCCACATCTTTATCGCCAATTGGCGCTAGGCGGTGCCAAACTGTTGCTAGTTCCGGCTGCCTTTACCGCGATTAGCGGCAAGGCGCATTGGCATATATTGCTTCGGGCACGCGCCATTGAAACGGGCTGTTTTGTCGTGGCACCGGCACAATCTGGAACGCATGCTGATGGGCGGCAAACCTATGGCCATTCGCTGATCATCAGCCCTTGGGGCGAGATCATTGCCGATGCTGGCGAGGGTGATGCCGTGATATCGGCCGATCTGGATTTGGCCGCGGTTGCCAAAGCGCGTCAGGCCATCCCGTCATTAACAACCAACCCGGAGATTGAACCAACGCGTTTCATTACCTAATGCGGCAACCGAAATGACCGCAACCGGATCAATCGAGGCCGTTATCACCAATCCGCATATATTTGTCATTTCGATCGGCAATCAGCGCAGCGGCATCCATTCCGGCCATCGAGTCAAGCTGGGTGGCAAAGGCATCGCCAAGCGCATCAATGGCCGCAACCGGATCACGATGCGCCCCACCAAGCGGCTCGCTTACCACCGAATCGACAACTCCAAGCCGATGCATCCAGTCCGACGTGATACGCATAGCTTCGGCAGCGTCACGCGCATGATCAGCACTGCGCCACAGAATCGATGCACAGCCTTCAGGTGAAATGACGCAATAGATCGCATGTTCATACATCACCACGCGGTTACCCGTTGCCAGCGCAATTGCACCGCCTGATCCGCCTTCACCGATAATCGACGCAACCATCGGTGTCGGTAATTTCAAACAAGCGCGAATGGCACTGGCGATGGCTTCGGCCTGACCCCGTTCTTCAGCACCGCGTCCGGGATAAGCACCAGCTGTGTCAACAAAACTGAGAACAGGAAGACCATAGCGACCCGCCAAATCCATCAGCCGCGCAGCCTTGCGATAGCCTTCAGGGCGCGCCATGCCAAAATTGCGCTTGATGCGCTCTTCGGTATTGCTTCCTTTTTCGGTTCCCATCACCATCACCGACTGGCCGCGGAACCGCGCCATGCCGCCAATGATCGCATGATCTTCGGCAAAATTACGATCCCCGGCAAGCGGGGTGAAATCATCAAAAAGCCGGTCGAAAATGGCGCGGATTTTCGGCCTGTCAGGATGGCGGGCAACCTGCACTTTTTCCCAGGCACCAAGCTTTTCATAAGTCTGTTTTAATTCGCGTTCGATCCGGGTTTGCAATTTGCCGATTTCGTCAGCGATATTGATGCTGCCATCGGTACTCATATGGCGAAGCTCTTCGACCTTTCCTTCAAGATTAGCAATCGGTTTTTCAAAATCAAGAAAATGTCTCATTTAGGGGTCATTCCATTCTGCGTCAGGTCAACGCGCATTTCAAACTATCGCGAATTGTAACTTTGGGGGAGCAGTTTATCTATCTTGACGGCGACTGGCAAGCGGATGCGCTGATGCCACCAATCCGGCAAGCCGATCGGGGCGGCTTGCAGTATAGATTTGTGTTGTTGAGATATCGGCATGGCCAAGAAGGCTTTGCAGACTGCGAAGATCGGCACCGCGATTCAGCATATGTGTCGCAAAGGAATGACGCAATTTATGCGGGCTAACCCGCGCCGCATCAATATCTGCCGCAATGGCCAGCTTTTTCAGCATCTGCGCAAATTGATGGCGGGTCATCGCCGACCCATCATCCGTCGGAAACATGACATCAGACAAAACAAAACCCGCGTTGCCATCACGGCATTCGATCCAGCGAGCCGCTGCTGCCCGCGCCGTATCACCAAGCGGGACAACGCGTTCGCGCCCACCTTTTCCAGTGACCAAAATCACTTCAGGATTGCGCCTGAAATGGGAAACCAGAAGACCAACCAATTCCGAAACGCGAAGCCCTGTTGCATATAAAATTTCCAGCATCGCCAAGGCACGCAATGCCGCCAATTCAGGCGTCATGGCTGCGGCGGCTTCAAGCAGGCGGATGATCTCGGCTTCGCTCAGGCTTTTGGGAAGTGAGGCCGGCAAAGACGGATTGTCGATCCAGCGGGTTGGGTTATCCGACCGAAGCCCATCTTCGACAGCCCAGCCCATAAATTGACGTAACGCGCTGAGCCGCCTTGCAACCGAACGCGGGGATAATTGGCGTTGATGCCACCATGCAATAACTGCACGCAATTCATCCGCATTGCATGCAGCAAGCGTCTGGCCATTTTTGGCAAGACCCATCTGGCAATCAAAAAGATCGCGCCGATAGGCGGCAAGCGTGTTTGGTGACGCTGCCCGCATGGCCGAAATGGCCTGAAGAAACCCGTCAATAAGCGGGTCATGCCGATTGGCGGTTTTACCGATGCTAGCTTTGCGTGCCATCGGGTATCATTGCAGCCAAACGCTGCATTAAATGCGCCGCGATGATCTCGTGGGCAAAAGCTTTGGCAACGTCACCCTGTCCGATCATATCAAGCGCGCGGATCACCGCAGCCAGATCTGCCGGATTGGTTTTTTCAAGCGCCACATCATGCAACAGCCAATTGGCAAGCAGCACGGTTTCGGCAACATGACGCGCCTCTGCCGCGGCCGTGACCGCCTTTAGCAATAGCGGCGGCAAGCCGGCAAAGCCCTGACCCGATACAGGTGCATTTTTCACAAGACCAAGCCAATCCTGTTCATCCACCGCCACACCGGCAGCCTCAAGAACAGGCAGAATATGCCACATATTCAACGCGCTGATCACATTTGCATCAACCGCATCGCCCGACAGCCCACGCAGCAATTCAGCGGCCATAAGCGCCTCGCCATTGCCCGCAAAAGCGGCAAGCGTTGTGGTGTCGTTCGGCTGGTTTATCGCCAGCAGAAACGCCATTTTCGGCGCCACATCCAGATCATCAAACCGCATATTGGCCGCCACGGCCTCATCGGCAAGCGCATTACGCACCAATTCGGCGTAAAGCGGCAACATCATCGCGCCATTGCCGCCATTAATTTCGGCCTTGATCCCCTTTGCCACCCGCGCCAACCGATCGGTTTTCGTATCAGCATCAAGTGCCCGCCAGGCAAGCGCGGTGGTAAGCGCATCACCCTTGCCGTCAAGTTGCGCCAATGCCAATTGCGGATCATTATTTTCCTGTCCGGCACTGCGCCATAATTTGCCAGCCTGACGATGCGTGATCAGCCCGCGATTCAACCCATCAAAGGTCGAAACCATGCGGGCATCCGACCCCAGAAATTTCAATTTGATAACGGTTTCGGCCATTTGTTTTGGCAGAACGGCAAGCCCTTCAAGCGGGATTGGCCGGTTCGCCACATCCATCAGCACGATATGCGCCGAATCAAGCTTGGCCGGATCAAGCTTGGCAAGATCAGCTGGCGTCGCCAGATTATTGTTCAAAACCTCATCAACAAGGCTGAAAAAGATCGGATCATCAACACCATTTGCCGCCAGAATATCAGCCGCAAATCGCGCCCCGCCCGTTTTGCCCTGAACCGCCTGACAGATCACATTTGATTTATGCCAAAACGGATCCATTGTCTGGGTGATCTGACGGCTGACAATGCTGCATGCCGCAACATCATCACGGATCATCAAATAATGTTCGGTTAGCCAGCGTCGCCAATCAGCCCATTTTTCGGCCTCGGGAAGCTGTGCTGCAAGCAAGGCAAGGTCACTTGATCTGCCACCATTTGCCAGAAAGGCCAAGCGCGCCTCGACAAGGTCGGCAGCGACATTATTTGCCCCGCTTGGCGGCACTGATTGCCGCGCCACGACTTCATAAGCCAGTTCGGTAACCGCCTTTGACTGGCTGGCAGTTGCTGATTTCTGCAGCAGGAACACCGCATCACGAGCCGAAGTTCCACGCCAGATCAGGCTGTCAAGCTGGCTGTTGCCCGTATCGCCAACACCAATCGCCGCGAGTCCGACATCCGAAATATTCCGGCGGCCAATTTTGGCACTGGCGTAAACATCATTTGTTCCCAGACCAACATTTGGCGCTGTCTGGCTGGCATTTGCCGCTGCTGGCAGGTCGGTTTCAGCTGGTTCGGTTGCCAGTGGTTCAGTTGCCAGTGATTCAGTTGCCTGCGGTTCGGTTAGCGTATCTAGCGCCTGATCGGCAGGTTCGGCAATGATGATCGGGTTTGTTTTGGGTTGTTCGCCATCTTCGACAGCCAAGGCCTTATCAATCGCTTGGTCAATATCAAGCGGGCTATTGACCGCAATTTGGCCGCCATCATCTGGCGTTGGCGCGATTGACAGCAGATTGACCGGTTCGCCTTGCTGGCGGCGGCTGGCAATAGACCAGCGCCGAGCCACACCGATGCCATCAAAACCGAAAACGCCAAACGCGGACGATTTAACAGTGCCAAACACGAATATGAGAGACCCGAATTTGATCGGCGCAAAATATCAGGCTTATTTTGGCAGCGTTTCATTGGAAATAACCTTGTTAATGGCAACGGTTGGGGCAGGAATCTGCCAATTTGACAATACAACAAGACCAACAGCAGAAAGCCCCGCCAGCATTAAAAATATAATCGAAATTCGTGTCATGTCTTTTCCATATCCCCGTAGTCATTTCAGGCCATTTTCGAAGCCATTTTGGGTCGGCACTTCTGGCCTAAATTTTCGACCGCGCTTTTTATAACCCATGCCATCTTCGTCGATTTTAATCGGAACGATTTCCCCTCAAAGGATGAAAGGCTTAGAAACAACCATAGGCTGTTTACGCCAGACAAGACCTCTGGTTTCAGAAACAAGGTATTTATGACGATATTATGTCGGCAATTAGGCAAAGTAACAAGACGCGTCATATTTTTGCGGCCTTTTTGCGAAATTGTCAGGCGGCAAGGCTGCTTCTTCTATTCCCCTTGACCATTTGCATCGCTATGCTAGCCCGCATGAGAGCTTCGCCGAAACCAGCGCCCCGCAAACCAAACCCAGCCGCAGAAACTGCTGGCTCTATCGCTGCACGGCTTGACCGCCCGGTGGTGCTTGTCGGCCTTATGGGAAGCGGTAAATCAGCCGTTGGGAGGCGCACCGCAAAACAGCTTGGGATTGGGTTCAAAGACAGTGACCAATTGATCGTCAAGACAGCCGGTATCAGCATTGCCGAAATTTTTGAGCTTGCCGGTGAAGTGAAGTTTCGTGAAATGGAACGAAAGACGCTTGGCAATCTGGCCCTGGCATCACCGCAAATCATTGCCACTGGCGGAGGGGCATTTTGTCAGGACGCCACCGCCGAACTGCTTTTGCACCATACATTAACCATTTGGCTAAAGGCATCGCCCGCGACATTGCTGTCACGCATTGGCAATACAAAAACGCGGCCATTGCTGCATAATGGTGACCCGCTGGCAACACTCACACGCCTCGATGAACAGCGCGCACCCTTCTATCAAAAAGCCCATATCCATCTCGATACTGATGGATTATCAACATATAAAGCGATGATGGCGCTACTTCACGCGCTTGACACGCATCTGCCAAGGCAGTAGTTGACTTTAAACATGCAACAAGAAACATTAACCGTCAGTCTTGGTCAGCGCGCCTATGACATTGTCATTGGCCCTGATCTGATTGATCGGGCCGGATCAATCCTTGGCCCGATCGCGGCCAATCGTCATATTATCATCGTCAGCGACAAAACCGTTGCCACGCTTCATCTTGATCGTCTAACGGCAGGATTGAAAAGCACAGCGCGCGCGATTGACCATTTTGCCGTTGCCGCTGGTGAAGCCAGCAAATCAATGACCGTTCTGGCAAAGCTACTTGACGATATTCTAGCTGTTGGCGTCGACCGGTCGGTATTGCTGATTGCTTTTGGTGGCGGGGTTGTTGGTGATCTGGCTGGCTTTGCCGCCGCCAGCCTGTTGCGCGGCGTTGATTTTGTTCAAATCCCAACAAGTCTTTTGGCGCAGGTCGATAGTTCGGTTGGCGGTAAAACCGGCGTGAACGCCGCTTCGGGGAAAAATCTGATTGGTGCCTTTTACCAGCCAAAGGCCGTGCTTGCCGATACCAGCCTTTTGGCAAGCTTGCCCGATCGGGAATTGCGCGCTGGCTATGCTGAAATGGTCAAATATGGACTTTTGGGTGACGCCGCATTTTTTGACTGGCTTGACGTCAATAGCAGCGCTGTTCTGGCGTTGGAACCCGCCGCAATCATGTATGCCATCCATAAATCATGCAGTGCCAAAGCGGGTATTGTCGAAGCCGATGAACGTGAATCTGGAAAACGCGCCTTGTTAAATCTTGGCCATACCTTTGCGCATGCTTTTGAAGCTGAAGCCGGATATAACGGAAGCCTGCTTCATGGCGAAGCGGTTGCTGCTGGCATGGGGCTAGCTTTTGACCTGTCGGTTGATTTAGGTTTTTGTGCGCCCAATGATGCGGCAAAATGCAAAGCGCATCTTCGCGCGGTTGGTCTTCCTGCCGGACAAGCCGATCTTGCCGCTGGTAACGCTATGCCAAGCAAGCTTATTGCCCATATGAAACATGATAAGAAAATGCGCGACGGCCGAATGTATTTCATTCTTGTCAACGCCATTGGTGACGCCTTTGTCAGCGGCGATGTGCCGCCAGACGCTGTCAAAACCCTACTTCAACGAGGTGCAAATGCTGTCTAGCCTGTGGCTTTTAGCATTAATCATTGTGCTGCTGATTATCGCTTCGGCCTTTTTTTCGAGTGCCGAAACCGCATTGACCGCAGCGTCGGATGCGCGGATGCGCCAATTGGCAAGCAAAGGCAATGAACGCGCCCGCACCGTCGAGGCATTGCGTGCCGATCGTGAAGGGCTGATCGGGTCGATCCTGATTGGCAATAATGCGGTCAATGTTCTTGGCTCGGCCTTGGCAACAAGCATTGCCATCTCGCTGTTTGGCGAGGGCGGTCTTGTGTGGGCAACAGTTGCCATGACCGTGCTTTTGGTCGTTTTTGCCGAAGTGATGCCGAAAACCTATGCCTTTACCTATGCTGATCAATATGCGTTGCGCATTGCCCCAACCCTGTTATGGGTGGTGCGTTTGCTTAGCCCGCTGTCGCTTGGTATCCGGTTTTTGGCAAGCCAGATGATCCGGCCAAACCCGAATGGCGATCAAGACCGCGAAGAAGAATTGCGTGGCCTGATTGAATTGCAGGGCGATAATGGCAATGCCGATGATCGTGAGCGCAAAGCCATGCTGTCATCAATTCTGGATCTGAACGAATTATCCGTCGAACAGATCATGACGCATCGCGGCACGGTAAGCATGGTCAATGCCGATGATAATATCGAGGATATCTTGCGCTTTATCCTTGGATCACCGCACACGCGCCATCCGGTTTTTTCGGGCAAGCCTGACAATATTATTGGCGTTCTCCATGTCAAAGATTTGCTTCGGGCGCTTGGCGAGGCCGAATCTTCAGGCAAAAAACCGCTTTTGCCGCAATTGGTACAGAATATTGCCAGTGACGCCTATTTCATTCCCGAAACCACCTTGCTGTTTGACCAGTTGCAGGCGTTTCGGACACGGCGCGAACATTTTGCCGTTGTTGTTGATGAATATGGTGATTTCAGGGGGATTGTGACCTTGGAAGATATTTTGGAAGAAATTGTTGGTGATATTGATGACGAGCATGATATCGGCTTGGCGGGTCTTAGCGCACAGGCAGATGGGTCATGGCTTGTCGATGGCAATGTTACGATCCGCGACCTGAATCGCGCGCTTGGCTGGCACCTTCCCGATGAGGACGCATCAACGCTGGCGGGGCTTGTACTTTTTGAAAGCCGCACAATTCCAAGCCCTGGTCAAGAATTTCGCTTCCATGACATCCGGTTTCGCATTGTCAAACGCGAAGGCAACCGCCTGACCAGCTTGCGCCTTTGGGCAAGCTGAAAAACAGAAAGACCAAGATATGAGCAGCGCTAACTCCAAAGCCGACACCCAAGCTAGCCCCCAAGCTAGCAGGGCGATCCATACACCTTATGGCAAAGATCATCCAACCGCATTAAGCACGCCAAAAGTCGAGCGCGAATTGGTTCATCAACGCCGAATTACGCTTAATGGCTATGTCCGCAATGATGGGTTGTTCGATATCGAGGCGGAGCTAACCGACCATAAGACATACCCTTTTCCAAGCGATTTTCGCGGCGAGGTTACGCCTGATCTGCCAGTGCATCACATGATTTTGCGAATCACCATTACCAAAGAACGGGTGATCACCGCCGCCGAAGCCATTACCGTGACCGGCCCATATGCGATTTGTCCAAAAGCCAATGAGGTGTTTGACGAACTTGTCGGGCTAAAAATTGCCCCCGGTTGGCGGCGTCAGGTGCAAGCAGCGATTGGCGGGCGGCATGGCTGTACACATATCACCGAATTGCTTGGCCCAGTTGCCACCATCGCCTATCAGACAATGTATGGCCAAGATGCGCGCGAACGCCGGATCAGCTCAAATTTCACTGATGCTGACAAGCAAAGCGAACGAAGCCATCTAGCCAATAGCTGTGTTGGCTATGCTGATGATCGAGATTAGGATTCGCACGATAGCGCCAAACTCAATCGCTTAGATGCAACTCCAGCGCGTGAATGCTATTGGCAAGATCTTCTGCCAAAATATCATTCACCATGCGGTGACGTTGTAGGCGGGATTTGCCAGCAAATGCATCGGCCTTGATCGTGACCTCAAAATGCGTGCCGCCGCCTTCGCGCCATCCGGCATGACCTGCATGTTTATGGCTGACATCCTGAACGTCAATTTGACGCGGATTTAACTCGGCGTTTAGTTTTTGCGCTATAGTATCTGCCGTTGCCATATGTTATCTCCATGAAGGGGGCTATGTTTGCCTGCGAGGGCATTGATTATGAGTGGATCATAGAATGAGACGCGCCACCGTACCAGAGTTTAAGATCGACCAGAGCCAGAACGATACCCGGCCCCGGTGTTGTGCGGCCATCGGCTGCCGTGATGAAGGCGTTTATCCAGCGCCCAAATCACGCGATGCGTTGCGCGATTATATCTGGTTCTGCCTTGATCATATCCGCGCCTATAACAAATCATGGAATTATTATGACGGGCTGCAAGGCGCCGCGCTTGAAGCCGAGATTCGCCGCGCCACAACATGGGAGCGCCCAAGCTGGAAATTTGCCACCGGACAGCCAAGCGAAAATAATTTTGAAGATCCGCTTGGGCTGTTTGATTTTGAAAATCGTGATGAGGCAAAATCGAGCCGCAAACTCACCCCAGAAGAACGCGCCGCCTGGAAAACCTTAAACTTGGCACCGGTTGATGATTTTGATATTGTCAAAAAACAATACAAGCGTCTGGTCAAGGAGAATCACCCCGATAAAAATGGGGGTGACGCCCATGCCGAAGAACGGTTAAAAGATATTAACCTTGCCTATTCACTGATTCGGAAAACCCTAGCCAATGGTGACCAGCCTGCCACCAGCCAAACCTAACATTTGCTTAATGTGGAGTTCTAACTGTTATGTCTGATAACGCGAAATTTGCGCCGACCCCTGCCCATTCTATGTCGGCGCCCGACATTACGGTCAATGCCAGAGACGTCTTTGGAATTGATGTCGACATGATCGTCCCTGCCTTTAGCGAGGGATCTGATTATGTACCCGCGCTCGATCCGAACTATCAATTCGACACGGACACCACAATCGCCATTCTGGCGGGGTTTGGCCATAACCGGCGGGTGATGATTCAAGGCTATCATGGCACCGGTAAATCAACCCATATTGAACAGATTGCCGCACGGTTAAACTGGCCCTGTATCCGGGTCAATCTGGATAGCCATATCAGCCGCATTGACCTGATCGGCAAAGATGCCATCGTGCTTCGTGATGGCAAACAGATTACCGAATTCCGCGAAGGGATTCTGCCATGGGCGTTGCAAAATCCGGTTGCGCTGGTATTTGATGAATATGACGCTGGCCGTGCCGATGTGATGTTTGTGATTCAGCGTGTTCTCGAAGTCGATGGTAAGTTGACCCTTCTTGATAGCAACAAGGTGATTCACCCAAATCCGCATTTCCGGCTTTTTGCAACCGCCAACACAGTTGGCCTTGGTGATACAACCGGCCTTTATCATGGAACGCAGCAAATCAATCAGGGGCAAATGGACCGCTGGTCAATTGTGTCGACATTGAATTATCTGCCGCATGCTGATGAGGTGAATATCGTTAAGGCAAAGCTGCCACAATATGCTGATAAAAAAGGCACTGAGCAGGTTGCCGCAATGGTTCGCATGGCTGATCTGACGCGCAAAGGATTCATGTCAGGTGATCTATCAACGGTCATGTCACCACGTACGGTCATCACATGGGCTGAAAATACCAGTATTTTTGGCGATATGACTTTGGCATTCCGGTTAAGCTTTTTGAATAAATGTGACGAGATCGAGCGTCCGACCGTGGCTGAATATTATCAGCGTTGTTTTGGCATTGACCTTCCCGAAGCACCGATCCGGCAGGCCACTGCCAGCTAAGCGCCAAGCGCCCGCAGCAGCATGCCAGCCTAAATCATAAGCCACCGGAACAATCGCAGGAAACCAGCATGTCTTCATTTGACAAGGATGCACAATTTCTGAAATCCAACGCCGCAGCGATGCGGGCGCTTGCTGGTGGCAAAGAGCATCAAGTGACCTATGCCGGCATCGATACGCATGTTGGCAAGGATGATGTGCGGCTGCCGGCTCTCCCCCCAACGGCAACCGCAGCGCAAAAAGCCAGCCTTCGCGGTGCCGCCGACGGTGCCGCGCTATGGCTTGCTCATCATAACCCGATGACCCATAAGAAACATTGCCCTGCCCCTGATGGTGCCAAGGCGATTTTTGAATCGGCTGAACGCGCCCGTGTCGAGGCCATTGGCACGCGTCATATGAAAGGCGTTGGCGATAATCTGGATGCCGCCTTGAATCAGCGTTATGAAAACCGGCAGATTGATGCCCCAGGAAGCGCCGATGATGCCGGTATTGCCGAGGTTGTGCGGTTATTGCTTCGCGAAGAATTAACTGGATCGCCGCCGCCTAAAAACCTGTCAATGGTCATGGATTTATGGCGGCCATGGGTGAAAAGCCGGGCAGGCGATCTGATTAATGAGCTTGGTGAGTCGCTTGACGATCAATCGGCCTTTGCCGAATTATCACGCCGGCTGATTGGCGCGCTTGAATCCGATCTTGGTGAGGCATCATCCGATGAAGATCAAGATTCAGACAATGAAGATGATCAGGATGAAGGCGGCGACAGCCAGTCCGAACAGGATGGCGAACAATCTGCCGTTGGCGAAGATCAAAGCGAAGGCGATGACAGCCAATCAATGGATGATGCTGGTGATGCTAGCGCGTCTGAAGATGGCGAAATGATGGATTCCGAAGGCACGGATGACGGCAGCAGCGATGGCGAGTCACCCAATTCGGATATGAATGGGGATAATAGCAAAAGCGGCGCTTCAACCGAAGGCTATCGTATTTTCGATACCAAATTTGACGAAGTGATCGCCGCTGCCGATCTTTGCGACCCGCAAGAGCTTGACCGGCTTCGGGTGATGCTTGACCGGCATATGGAAAATGTCACCTCAATCGTTGGCAAACTTGCCAATCGCCTGCAACGTAAATTGATGGCGCATCAAAATCGGTCTTGGGATTTTGATCTTGAAGAAGGCATGCTTGACGCGGCCAAATTGCACCGCGTTGTCACCCAGCCATTAAGCCCGCTTTCCTACAAGCAGGAACAAGATACAAAATTCCGCGACACGGTTGTGACGCTTTTGCTGGATAATTCGGGGTCGATGCGCGGGCGGCCCATTACGATTGCCGCCGTCACCGCCGATATTCTGGCACGTACGCTTGAACGTTGCGGCGTCAAAGTCGAAATTCTTGGCTTTACCACCCGTGCATGGAAAGGTGGGCAATCGCGCGAATTATGGCAACAGGCCGGAAAGCCAGCCATGCCAGGGCGCTTGAATGATCTTCGCCATATCATCTATAAGCCAGCCGATGTGCCATGGCGCCGCGCGCGTAAATCGCTTGGGCTAATGCTGCGCGAAGGGATTTTGAAAGAAAATATTGATGGCGAGGCGCTGTTATGGGCGCATGACCGGCTTTTGGCACGGCATGAAGATCGCCGAATCATGCTTGTCATTTCTGATGGTGCGCCAGTTGATGATTCAACCCTATCGGTAAATAGCGGCAGCTATCTTGAAAAGCATCTTCGCGAGGTTATTGGCTATATCGAAGGGCGGTCACCGGTTGAATTGCTTGCGATTGGTATTGGCCATGATGTGACACGCTATTACCGGCGCGCCGTTACCATCACCGATGTTGACCAGCTTGGCGGCGCTGTTGTCGGGCAATTGACCGACCTGTTTGACGAGGACGCAAATAAGCGTTTGCGCCGCGCTGGCTAATATCCGGCATCAGCCTTCACATTCAATTCCAAACCAAAGACAAAAAAACTCCGCATTATTTGCGAGGTTTTTTATGCATTTGATATGCGATTATGCGGTTGTTTGCGCGGCCGTTATTTCGCGCTTTAATTCGCGCGCTTCAGCCGCCAATTCGGCGTTGCGTGCCTGCAGCAAATAAGCGTCAAGACCACCATGTTTTTCAACAGTACGCATGGCACTTGTCGAAACGCGAAGGCTGATCGCGCGGCCTAGGATTTCGCTATGCATGCGGGTTGATTGAAGATTTGGCAGAAAGCGGCGGCGTGTGCGGTTATTCGCATGGCTGACATTATTGCCAGACATCACAGTTTTACCAGAAATTTGACAGCGTTTTGCCATAACTACGGCTCCATAATCAGCAGACACAGATGTGCTGCGTTAGAAATTCAAGGCTGGGTATAGGCCAGTCTGCGGCCAAGGTCAAGCCGGAAAACCGGCTTTGCCACTGCAAGAATCCAAACAAGCGAAGGGATCAAAGCCAATGTAATCTATCCAAGGCCAAGCAATGTTAAGCCAGACCAATTTCAAGCTATGTAATTATCCTGATCATACTTTTAGTTAATCCAAATAGACTAAGCGGCGATGTTTGTGGCTCCAGACTGACGGCTTGAATTTGTGCGCTTTGCGGTTTCATTCTCGGAGATATGCCATAGCGGCCGATTGTGCATTTGAATGATTTTGATCAAAGGAACATGGTTTTGAAAGCAAAGCGCAGTATACAATTAGTAGATGTCCGAACATCAGTTGTTCTGGAAACCGCGATGTGGGATGCTGTTGGTGAAATTCTGCTTCGCTAAAATTTGGATTTGAACGGATTTTGCCAGATGGTCGATAAGCGCCGACGCAGGTTTAACCTAACATCGGCGATTCGGGTGGTTGTGGTGATCTATTATCGGACATTGGCGCATGAGCAGCAGCAAGTTAGCGGTGCAACGCCGTCTTTGAACCAGTCAAATGCCCCCCGATCCAGAATTGCCGCCAATCTCGCTTTTGCCTATTGTTCTAAAATCTTTTCGCAAAGGCCTTTAGCATATTTAATCGCTTTGACAGGATCAGGGATTTGTCCCTTGATCTGATGCGGCGCGCTTATACCATCAGCATCCATCATCGCCGCTAGCTGATGCAAAATAAGGCCTGGCAGATGCGGGCCTTCAAGCGCCAAGCCGCTATAAAGCTGCACCAGATCAGCACCAACCAGAATTTTGGCATAGGCTTGCCAGCCATTCACAACGCCGCCAGCGCCAATCAAGCCAAGCCGCCGATCACTCAAACGCGCCACATCGGCAAGAATTGCCGTGGCAGCTTCGAAAAGTGGCGCACCCGATAGCCCGCCCGATTCTCCAGCATGAACCCCATCAAGATGATCAGGACGTGCCAAGGTGGTATTGGTTGCTATAATGCCGCTGACCCCTGCCTCAACACAAGATTCAACAATCGCCACCAGATCATCATGATGCAGATCGGGGGCAATTTTCAAAAAGATTGGCTTTGCTGATACATCGCCATCACCGGCCGCTTCATTAAGTCCGGCGCGGCCTGCCGCCAGCAAATCGGCAAGATGCTTCTTGGTTTGCAAATTGCGTAAACCGGGGGTGTTTGGTGACGAGATATTGAGCGTGATATAATCTGCATAGCGCGCTAGATGCGCCACTGCGCGGCGATAATCATCAATTGGCGCTTGGCTGGTTTTATTGGCACCGACATTAACCCCCAAAATACCGGGTCGTGCCGCCACCATTTTTTGCAGATTTCGCGCCGCCGCATCCATGCCAAGACTGTTAAAGCCGTAACGGTTGATCACCGCATGATGTTTTGGCAGGCGAAAAACGCGCGGTTTTGGGTTGCCTGGCTGCGGCAGCGGCGTGATGGTGCCAACTTCGACATGGCCAAAGCCAAGCTGCATCGCGCCATTAAAGCAAGCTGCATTCTTGTCAAAACCAGCCGCCAGCCCAAGCGGATTGGCAAACTCCAAACCTACAAGCGTTACGCCTAAATTGGCCTTTGTTGCCAGCGCTGCTGGACGCGGCCCCAGATTATGATGAAGCGTCGCCACCGCGACACGGTGCGCTGCCTCGGCTGGCAGGCATCGCGCCAAATTTGTCAGCATGCTCCACATCAACCATGATCCGCCGTTTGGACAAGCTTGCCGGCAAGCGCATCATCAATCAATTGAATGCTTTTTTCGCGGCCATAAAGCGCAAAGAATGACCCCATGCGCGGCCCTTCAGACTGGCCAAGAAGCACCTCATAAAGACATTTGAACCAATCGCGCAGATTTTCATATTCAGCCGCTTTGCCCGTGGCATAGACAACCGATTGGATATCCTCGGCACCGCTATCATCGGCAAGCGCCACAAGCTGTGATTTCAACGCTTCGAGGTGAACAGCCTCAGCAGCCTCGGCAAGCCGGTAGGTTTTATAAGGACGAACCATATCCTGATAATAATTGACCGCATAGCCAATCATCCGGTCAAGCTCGGCATGGGTTTTCGGGTCGATATCACCAGCATAGTCACTGACATAGGCCCAGACGATTTGCGGATCTTCGGCATGACAGACAGCCGCCAGATTCAGTAGTAAAGTAAAGCTCACCGGCAAACCTGCCTGATTGGGCAAGCCACTGTGAATATGCCAAAGCGGATTTTCCAGCTGTTCAACATTATCTTGTGACGATAATTTGCCAAGATGCTGGTAATATTCATCAACGGTCTTTGGAATCACATCAAAATGCAGTCTTTTGGCGCGCTTTGGCTGACCATACATGAATAGCGATAATGACTCTGGACTGCCATAACGCAACCAATCTTCAACCGACAAACCATTGCCTTTTGATTTGGAAATTTTTTCGCCATTCGCATCAAGGAATAATTCATAAGAAATGCCCGCTGGTGGCGTACCGCCAAGTGCGCGGGTGATCTTACTCGATTGGGTTACCGAATCAATCAAATCCTTACCACTCATTTCATAATCAACACCAAGCGCGTACCACCGCATCGCCCAGTCACATTTCCATTGCAATTTACATTGTCCGCCAGTGACCGAAACCTCGCGTTCAGCCCCGCTATCAGGATCAATATAGGTAATCGTGCCAGCGCTGGTGTTACAATGAATGACCTTGGCCTGAAGCACCTTGCCACTATCAGGGCAGATTGGAAAAAACGGGCTGTAAGTTGCCTGACGTTCCGGCCCCAAAGTTGGCAGCATGATATTCATGATGGCATCATAATGTTCAAGAACACGAAGCAATGCCGAGTCAAATTTACCGCCAAGATAGCAATCGGTTGAGCTCATAAATTCATATTGAAACCCAAAGGAGTCAAGAAACGCCTGCAAGCGCAAATTATTATGTTCACCGAAAGACGGCGCGGTGCCGAATGGGTCTTTGACCTTGGTTAATGGCTTATGAAGATACGCCGTCAGCATTTCATGATTTGGCACATTATCCGGAATCTTGCGAAAGCCGTCCATATCATCAGAAAAACAGATCAGCCGCGTTTTCCGGCCGGTCAGGCTTTCAAAGGCATGACGAACCATCGTGGTGCGAACAACCTCACCAAAAGTACCAATATGCGGCAGGCCTGATGGGCCATAACCGGTCTCGAACAAAACTTCATCCTTGGCGTCACCCATTTTATCAAGGCGGCTAGCCAGCGCGCGGGCCTCGGCAAATGGCCATGCCTTGGCGTTGCTTGCAATCTCTTGCAGATTTGCGGTCAGATCACTCATCATTATGCTCTTTAATTTCGCGGGCAGATGGCTCCGCACCAATGCGGACAAGCTAGGGCGAGCCGCGATCAAGGTCAAGTAGCAAGCAAGCCCGAAAGCAGGCCGCCCGACAGTCTAGGTTTTGCCTCCTGCCTGCATTTAGTTTCACAAAACAGATGCGCAAAGCTGGCATGGCCGCCTGCGGCAAGCTATAACTGCCCTGATGCAGAATTCAACTTCCATATCGCTTCCCGATCTTCATGGCGTGCCGATCTTCTATCCGCATGGCACCCAACTGATCTGGATCAGCCAGAATGGCGAGATTACCCACCCAAATCGTGCGACCATCGCCGCCGAGCTGGCCTTGGGCGTTGTGCTGCTATGCCATCGCCGCTGGAGCAGCGCTCGTGCCGGTGTCGAGATTGATCATTATCTTGATGTGATGGAATTATTCGCCTTTGTCAGGCCAGCGCGGTTTGCCCTGCCAACACCCGCTGGCCTTGCCCAGCAGCTTGGCCTTGCGCGGCCACAAAATGGCGAAGACATGGCAACCCTATTGCCGCAAATTGCCTTTACGCTTCTTGACGAATTGGCAAATGCGCCTGATGCAGCCCGCCAAGAAGCCGGACAGATCGCCACGATGATGACGTCTGGCGGCTGGAACTGGGGGCCGTATATTCTGCTTCATCTTGGCCTGCCACAACCTGCCGCAGGCCCGCCTGATAGCCAACTTGCGGTAATCTGGAACCGGCTTGCCGATTACACTGATTACACCCCGCAAACCGAAGCTGGCACCCAACCAATTTTGCCTGATGATGCACGCCAGCGGCTTGCTGAAATGCTTGGTGGCAATGCCGAATTGCGCCTGCCGCAGGCCGATTATGCCGCTGCGGTTACCGCCAGCTTTGACCGGCCAGATGCGGGACCAAGTCCGGCAATGGTGCTTGCTGAGGCGGGTACCGGCACTGGCAAAACCCTTGGCTATCTGGCACCAGCGACCTTATGGGCAGAAAAAAATGGCGGCACGGTCTGGGTGTCAACCTATACGCGAACACTTCAGCATCAAATCGCTGATGAATTGACGCGCCTCTATCCCGATGCCAATACCCGCGCCAGCAAGGTGGTGATCCGCAAGGGGCGCGAAAATTACCTTTGCCTTTTAAATCTTGAAGAAGCCTTGGCGCAAGTGCCCGGGCGGCCACGTCATGCCAGCGCGCTTGGGCTAATGGCACGATGGGCCAGCGCGACGCGTGATGGCGATCTTACCGGTTCTAGCTTTCCGGCATGGCTACTTGATCTGCTTGGCCGTGGACAGACTGTCGGACTGGCTGACCGGCGCGGCGAATGTATCCATGCTGCCTGTACGCATTATAATCGCTGCTTTGTCGAAAAATCGATCCGCGGGGCAAAACGCGCCGATATTGTTGTCACGAATCATGCGCTGGTGATGGTGCAGGCGGCCTATGGCGGTAAAGATGATCGGCGCACCCCAACACGTTATGTGTTTGACGAGGGACATCATGTTTTTGACGCGGCTGATAGTGCATTTTCGGCCTATCTAAGCGGGCGTGAAGCGGCCGAGCTGCGGCATTGGGTTCGCGGTGCCGAAGATGGGCGGCGTGGCCGTGCCCGCGGGTTGAAACGGCGGCTTGAAGATATTGTTGCAGGCGATGATAACGCGCTTGCCGATATTGAAGCGGCGCTTGAAGCGGCACGCGCCCTTCCCGGACAGGGATGGGAAAACCGCCTGTCATCATCGCAACCGCTTGGCAGTGGTGAAACTTTTTTCATGCATCTTCGCGCTGCGCTTTATCTTCGGGTTGGCGATCCGGATAGCCTTTATGATCTTCAATGCGAACTGTATCCCGCCCCTGATAATGTGGTCACTGCGGCGCGTGATTTTGGCAATGCGCTGGCAACACTTGCCATGCCCTTGACGCGGTTAATCAATTGGCTTGTCAAATATCTTGATGATAATGCCGATCAATTGGACAGCAGCCAGCGGGCGCGGATTGAAGGTGCAATTCGCGGCTTGGAATTGCGCGCTGGTGGACCGCTTGGTGCTTGGCAGACAATGCTTGCCGATGTTGATGGCGGGGCGCGTGACGGCTTTGTTGACTGGATGCAGATCAACCGGATGGATGGTCAAGATCGTGATGTCGGGCTGGCGCGGCACTGGCTTGATCCCACGATTCCCTTTGCCCATAGCGTTCTGGATACGGCGCATGGCGTCACCATCACATCGGCAACTTTGCAAGATTATGCCGCCCCGCGTCAAACAGTCGATCTGGCAAGCAATGCTGAATCCGGCACTGATGCAAAAACCAGCAGCATGAGTGGCAAACCACCGCATGATGGCTGGCAATCAGCGATTGCGCTAACTGGTGCGGCGCATATGGATCATGCGGCCATGCGGGTCAGTTTTTCATCACCTTTCGATTATGCCAATCAAACCCGTATTTTGGTGGTGAATGACCTTGATCGTGAACGCCCCGAAGCCACCGCAAGCGCAATGGCAGCTTTAATGATCGCAGCGGGCGGTGGCGGGCTTGGGCTATTTACCGCCATTCGCCGATTGCGCGCCGTTTATCCTGCCTTGGCAAGCCGATTAGAAGCCGCCCAAATACCGCTTTATGCCCAACATATTGACCAGATGAATTTACAAACCCTGCTTGCCATGTTTCGCGAAGATCCGGAAAGCTGCCTTCTTGGCACTGACGCGGTGCGCGATGGAATTGATGTTCCCGGCGCGGCGCTTCGGCTCATTGTATTTGACCGGATGCCATGGCCGCGAAGCGATATTCTATTTTCGGCCCGCGCCGAATGGCAGGGGCGCGAAGCCTGGACTGAACGCCAAACACGGCTGAAACTACGCCAAGCCTTTGGACGGTTGATCCGAAGAAGTAATGATCGCGGTGTGTTTGTGATGCTTGATAGCCGTCTGCCAACCCGCATGACAAGTGCCTTTCCGCCAGATGTCGAAATTCAGCGAATTGGGCTTGCCAAAGCGATTTCCCAAACACAAGAATTTCTAGCGAAAAGCGGCCCAGACTGATGGGCCAATCATAATTAAACATAAGCCATGAAAAAACCGGAGGATGTTGCCACCCTCCGGTTTGATGCCTTTTTGATGAATGGTGGTTAGCCTTAGAAGCCCATACCGCCCATGCCACCCATGCCACCCATGCCGCCCATGCCGCCCATATCTGGGGCTGCTGGTGCTGCTTCTTTCGGCTCAACTTTTTCAGCAACCATAGCTTCGGTTGTGATCAAAAGACCCGCAACAGATGCTGCGTTCTGCAATGCCGAACGTACCACCTTTGTCGGGTCGATAACGCCAGCTTTGATCATGTCGGTGAACTCATTGTTCTTGGCGTCATAACCATTATTGTCGTCTTTACCTTCGAGCAATTTGCCGACGATCACGGCACCTTCGGCACCGGCGTTCTGGGCAATGTAGCGAGCAGGTGCAAGCAGTGCGCGACGAACGATTTCAACACCAACCTCTTGATCTCTGTTTGCCGGCTTTAGGCTCTCGAGGGTGCTTGTTGAGCGAACAAGCGCGACACCACCGCCAGGGACAATGCCTTCTTCGACAGCCGCACGCGTCGCGTGCATCGCATCGTCAACACGATCTTTACGCTCTTTCACTTCAACTTCAGTGGCACCGCCGACCTTGATAACAGCAACACCGCCAGCCAATTTGGCGAGACGCTCTTGGAGTTTTTCACGATCATAATCTGATGTTGACTCTTCAGCCTGTGCGCGAATCTGGTTGCAACGAGCTTCGATTTCAGTCTTTGCACCAGCGCCATCAACGATGGTTGTTTCATCCTTGGTGATCTCCACACGCTTGGCAGAACCAAGCATTTCAAGGGTCAGGCTATCAAGCGAAATGCCAACTTCTTCAGATACAACAGTGCCGTTAGTCAAGATGGCAATATCTTCGAGCATAGCTTTTCGGCGATCGCCGAAACCAGGAGCCTTAACAGCAGCCACTTTCAGGCCACCACGAAGGCGGTTTACAACCAAAGTTGCCAAGGCTTCGCCTTCAATATCTTCGGCGATGATCAACAATGGACGGCCTGACTGAACTACCTTTTCCAGAATTGGCAGCATATCCTGAAGATTTGACAGCTTCTTTTCGTGAAGAAGGATATATGGCTCTTCCAAAGTTGCGCGCATCTTTTCGGCATCAGTCACGAAATAAGGTGACAAATAACCACGGTCAAACTGCATGCCCTCAACAACTTCAAGTTCAGTGGCGAGGCTTTTGGCTTCTTCAACCGTGATAACGCCTTCATTGCCAACACGCTCCATAGCCTCGGCAATCATCTTGCCGATTTCTTCTTCGCCATTTGCTGAGATGGTGCCAACCTGCGAAACTTCATCAGATGTCGAAATTTTCTTTGAACGTGATACCAGTGACGCAACAACAGCATCGACAGCCATGTCGATGCCGCGTTTCAGGTCCATTGGGTTCATGCCAGAGGCAACAGCTTTTGCACCTTCCTGCGCAATACATTGTGCAAGAACAGTTGCTGTTGTGGTGCCATCACCCGCAACGTCATTTGCTTTTGAAGCAACTTCACGCACCATCTGGGCGCCCATGTTTTGAAACTTGTCTTTCAGTTCGATATCTTTAGCAACAGTCACACCATCTTTGGTAATGCGTGGTGCGCCAAATGATTTTTCGAGAACAACGTTACGACCCTTTGGGCCAAGCGTTACCTTAACAGCATTCGCCAGAATATCGACGCCTTCAAGCATCCGTGTTCTGGCATCTGAGCCGAATTTGACTTCTTTAGCAGCCATTTTTCAATCTTCCTTTATTTAAATTGTGGGAAACCTTTAGCGGTTTACTGAATCACACCCATGATGTCAGATTCCTTCATGATCAAATATTCCTGACCATCAATCTTGACTTCAGTGCCTGACCATTTGCCAAACAGAACAAGATCACCAGCCTTGACGTCAAGCGGCTGGACCTTGCCAGTTTCGTCACGTGCTCCAGCGCCAGCGGCAATTACTTTACCTTCCATTGGCTTTTCTTTTGCGGTGTCAGGAATGATGATTCCACCAGCGGTTTTCTGCTCTGATTCCGTGCGCTGTACAACAACGCGGTCGTGAAGAGGCCTGAATTTCATGCCCAATTTCTCCTTCAAAAAAGTCTGTTACCTGTCGATTAGCACTCACCGAATGAGAGTGCCAAATTGTCACTAAAGGTAATTGGGATATTGGCGCTGATTTGTCAAGGGACGGGCAGGAAAATAATCAGAAAAACCAGACAGGTTACGACGAAGACCCAAAGCCGCAGAACGGGTGCCATCACGGGTTCAAATTATGACTCGTGAGATCATTGATCAAGGCGGCTATGGTGGCTATCAGGCATGGTCTGAAAATGGATTTGAATAAAGCGGCGCGCCTGCTGCCAATCCAGAATCGTCACCAATCACCAATGGCGGAGTTTGGTGCAGATCCAGAAAAATTGGAAATTGCGATAACATCATCAATCCTTTGCAAGGCTCATCTGAAAGGCATGTGAGGAGCACCATTGGTCAAAACAAATGCGTCAAAACCCGATCACAATCCTAAAATTAGGTATAATTTTTTAATTTCAAAGCATATTCGAGCTGAAAAAAAATTTAATTTCCATATGGTTTACTTGCTGCAATTTATTTCTTTTCACAGCATTTCTGGCAAAAGCTGATCGCATCGCGCTTTGGGTTTGACCATTGGTTGCCAGCGCCCCCCTGCGGCAATGCGCCAATTTGCAGCCCCCTTGTGGCTTGATATAGAAACGCCCATATGAGTTGTCCTTTTTGTATTCTCAGGTTGGTTTCATGACCCACGCATCACCCCACTGGATCTCGCGCAATGCCAGCCCCCACAGCGACCAGCTGGTCACCAAATGGCTTTTTGGTATGGCCTTACTTGTGGCCATTATGGTGGTGATTGGCGGCGTGACGCGGCTGACCGGATCGGGTCTTTCAATGGTGGAATGGCGCCCCTTGATCGGAACCTTGCCGCCATTAAGTGTCGCTGAATGGGATCGGGTCTATCAGCTGTATCAGGCATCGCCCGAATATCAGCAACTGAATTTCGGCATGTCGCTTGCCGCATTTAAGAATATTTTCTTTTGGGAATATTTTCACCGGCTTTGGGGTCGCTTGCTCGGCCTTGCTTTTGGCCTGCCATTTTTGATTTTTGTGATCAGCGGGCGCGTGCCGCAAGGGTTTGGATTGCGGCTTACTTTATTGTTGTGTCTTGGCGGATTTCAGGGCGTTGTTGGCTGGTGGATGGTCAAATCCGGCCTGACCGAACAGGCTAGCGTTTCGCAATATCGGCTGGCCTCGCATCTTGCTGTTGCGCTGGTGATTTTTAGCCTTCTGATCTGGACGGGTTTTGATCTTCGTGATGGCCGCGCTAAATCGCCAAAAGGTCATGGCATGGCAAGTCTGGCCTTGGTTGGCATCACCATTCTTGCCGGTGCGCTTGTTGCGGGCATGGATGCCGGATTGCTTTATAATCACTATCCGCTAATGGGCAATGGGCTTGTACCAGTCGAATATGGCGAGGCGGGGTGGCTTGATCCATTTGAAAACCCAGCCTCGGCACAATTCCATCACCGCTGGATCGCCGCTGCGACCTTTGGCGCGGTGGTTGTGTTGGCGCTAAAAGCGCGCCGGCATGGCTTGCATCTGCGGGGCAATCTGGTGCTTGGCGCGATTGTGGCGCAATTCATCCTTGGCATTGTCACGCTTCTTCATGGCGTGCCGGTCGCGCTTGGCGGCATGCATCAAGCGGGTGCCGTGGTGCTTCTTGGCTGTTTACTCGCGCTGTTGCATGGCGAATCACATCATCGGCAACCCATCTAACCGCGCAAAGCTAGTCCTTTTTCTTGATCTGTGGCACGCGCCGGATATGCAGTTCGGCAAGCGCCGTTTCGTCAACTTCGGACGGGGCTGCCATCATCAAATCTTCGGCCTTGCCATTCATCGGGAACAGAATAACCTCACGGATATTCGGCTCATCGGCAATCAGCATCACCATCCGGTCAATACCGGGCGCAATACCGCCATGCGGCGGCGCGCCAAAGCGGAATGCGTTGATCATCGCTGGAAATTTTTCATCAACCGTGCTGTTTGGATAGCCAGCGATTTCGAAGGCTTTATACATCACTTCGGGAAGATGGTTCCGGATCGCACCTGATGACAGTTCCACGCCATTACAAACAAGATCATATTGCCAAGCTTTGATGGTTAGTGGGTCTTGTTCTTCAAGTGCTTTCTTGCCGCCTTGTGGCATTGAAAAGGGATTATGCGAGAAATCAATCTTGCCGGTAACCGGATCGGCTTCGAACATTGGAAAATCGACAATCCATGCAAAGCGGAACAGGTTTTTATCGATCAAATCCTGATCTTGGCCAATTTTTACGCGGGCGCGTCCGGCAAGGCTGGCCGCTTCATCCGCAGGCGCACAAGCGAAAAAAACCGCGTCACCATCGCCAACACCCGTTGCAATACGGATCGCTTCAGCCTTTTCAGCACCAAGCGCTTTGGCGACGGGGCCGCGCGCCTCGCCTTCACCATAGATAATATAGCCCATTCCCGGCGCGCCTTCGCCTTGCGCCCAGCTATTCATCCGGTCGGCAATCGCACGGCTTCCACATTTTGGTCCCGGAACTGCTCGCACAACCGCGCCTTTTTCAATGTTCTTGGCAAAGATTGAAAAATCTGATCCGCGGAAAACATCGGTAACATCGCTAATTTCAAACGGAATCCGCAGATCCGGCTTGTCATTGCCATATTTCAGCATCGAATCCGCAAATGGAATATGCACAAAATCAGTATCGACAATTTTGTCGGAAAATTCTTCAAAAACGCCTTTGATCACCGGCTCAACAGCGGCGAACACATCCTGCTGCTCAACAAAGCTCATCTCAAGATCAAGCTGATAGAATTCGCCTGGGCTGCGATCAGCGCGGCTATCTTCATCCCGAAAACAAGGGGCAATCTGGAAATAACGGTCAAAGCCGCTAACCATGATCAGCTGTTTAAATTGCTGCGGTGCCTGCGGCAAAGCATAGAATTTGCCCGGGTGAAGGCGGGCGGGCACCAGAAAATCGCGCGCACCTTCAGGCGATGAAGCGGTCAGAATTGGTGTTTGGAATTCGGTGAAATCCTGCGCCACCATGCGGGCACGGATCGATTGAATGATTTTGGCACGCAACATGATATTGGCATGTGGGCGCGCGCGCCGAAGATCAAGATAGCGATAGCGAAGCCGTGTTTCCTCGCCTGAATCTTCGTCTGAATTGACCTGTAATGGCAATGTGTCGGCCGCCGATTGCACTTCAAATGCTTCGATGCGAACTTCAATCTGGCCGGTTGGCAATGATGCGTTGGTCGTCTCGTCACTACGCTTTAGAACGGTGCCGGTAACGGTAACCACGGACTCAAGCCGCGTGGCCTCGACAAGCGCAAAGCTGGCATCGGACGAATCGGCAACACATTGGGTCAGACCGTAATGGTCACGAAGATCAACAAAGACAAGCTGGCCATGATCGCGTTTGCGGTTAATCCAGCCAGATAATTTTACCTGCTGGCCAACATTGGCTTCGGTCAATTCGACGCAATTATGGGATCGGTAGGCATGCATGATCTAAGGCTCCGTTAAGAATGACCAGCGAATGGCCAATAAACTGCGACAATCGAATCAATCACCGCTATGAAAACGGCCATCAAAAACGCAGCGAGTATGCAAAGATTGCGGCATTGACGCAACCAGCTTTCGGTTCAGATTCCCTTTATTCAGGGTCATTTGTCCGTTTTATGACGAACGGCGACGCCCACGCCGACCGCGCCGGTCATCAACACCGGCATTATTGATATTCACATCAGCCCATGCCGTGCCAAGCGCGGCGGTCATGGCCGCTTCGTCAAATGGCCGTTTTGGGTTCGCTGCCAGCGCGGCGGTCATGGCGGCAACATGCGCTGGGCTCGTGCCGCAACAGCCGCCAATGATTTTCGCACCCATATCGCGCGCAAACAGCGCATAATCAGCCATTAATTCAGGGGTTCCATGATAATGGATTGCACCCTCAACATAGGCAGGGATGCCGCAATTACCCTTGGCCACCACGGGCACATCACCCGATTGCGCCAAAATACCGCTTACCGAATGCAGCAATTCAGCCGGCCCAATCCCGCAATTGGCACCAATGAAGCTGGCACCTGCGGCAGTGGCAAAATCGGCAAAATCGGCTGGCATCACCCCCATCATTGACCGGCTGGCCGTATCAAATGTCATGGTTGCGCAAATTGGCAGGCCAGTGTGTTTTGCCGCTTCGATCGCGGCGGCCACTTCTTCATTTGACGACATGGTTTCAATCCATAAAACGTCAACTCCGCCCTCGGCAAGCGCTTCGGCCTGTTCGGCAAAACCGGCAACAGCGGCGCTGTGCGTTAATTTGCCAAGCGGCTCAAACAGCTCCCCAGTTGGCCCCATTGATCCGGCAACGATGGCGCGTTTTCCGCTATTGGCAAAATGACTCTCGACCGCTTTACGGGCCAATTGCGCCGCGGCAATATTCAGCTCGCGAACACGATCTTGTGATTCATGCAGTTTTAGCCTGAATCCGGTACCGCCAAAGCTGTTGGTCAGGATCAAATCTGATCCAGCCTCAAGAAAAATGCCATGAAGCCATAAAATATCATCCGGCCGTTCAACCGACCATAATTCAGGGGGATATCCAGTTTCGAGGCCGCGCCCGAACAGGTTGGTTCCGGTGGCACCATCGGCAACACACCAGCCTTGTTGGTCAATCAGATCGGATAAAATATTACTCATTGCTTTTGGGTTCCTTGCCACTCGGTGCGGCGGCTATTATCCGGCCACTACAACCCCGCCATCACATCATCTTTGACAGGCTAGACGCTAAGACGTTTGAAATTGCGCCGTGAAGGACGCCGTGCAACGCCTGTTGCCTTTGCCCGCCGATCGCGAAGAATATCCAGCAAAACCAGCTGATCATTTTGATCCATGCTTCGCCATGCGGCAATTTCGGCGCGCGTCCGATAACAGCCAAGACAAACCCCGTCCTGTGGATCCATCTGGCAGATCGACACACAGGGCGATGGCAGTTTGGTTGCAGCAGGTTTGTCAGAGGAGGCCATATCGGTCGTTACCCTATTGGTTTCAGGCGGCGCGGCTTTCGGCTTCGCCGATCGCCATCACGCCATTCAGGGCTGATAGCTCATCAAGCTGTCCCGATGTTGCCGATACTGTCACAAGATTACGGTCAATAACAGGGGTAGAATCATCACTTCCAGCTTTTGTCCGCTCGGCAGCTTCATCAATTAATGACAATAGCGCAACCGCATCGCCTTGAAGCAGAACCGGCATATCTTCGCGCAGGAACGCACGCAAAACACGTTTGGCGTGAACTTCATTTTTCAAGCTTTCAACATGGCGGTTGCCAGCCGGTACGATCAGCGCATCATAATCAATCGCAAGCGCTGTCGATAAGGTGGCATCGGCCGGATAGGACATGCCCCAGCCTGTGCCATTCCATGCGCTTGTTAATCCAGCTTCCCGAGAAACAATTCTTAATTTCGCGCCAGCATTCATCATGGCGCGTTGGATGGCGATAAATCCAGTCTCATCAAAACCGCTTGCCACCATAATGGCGATTGTTTTTCCTGAAAAATTGGATAGATTCATAAGAATACTCCTTAAAAATTGAATTAGGGTCTTTCGCATTGACGTTTGCGAGGAAGGTTACGCTGGCTAGCACCAACCGGTCCGCCGGTAGCGCTTGCCGCGTAAAAATTAGGATTGCGCCAGCGTATACATGGCTTTGCCAATTTGTTCAAGCTTTACTCGCCATCGGTTTGCTCAAAGCGGTTCACAAAACCCAAATCATGCGCAAAGTTTTTCTATTATTTGGATACTTGCGCATTTGCAGCACCGTTCAAAAGGCCTAGAATTAGGCATCAAATCATCATCTAGCGTGTTTTGCAAAAGACCGGTTTGATGTTTTTCACAATGTTTTTTCAATGGAGATAGATAAGATGTGTGATCTGGAAAATTGTGATCCGAATGATCTGTCGCGACCATCGGTATCACCCACTGACCGGCGGTTGTTTCTTGCCGGCGCGCTGGCGCTACCGCTTGCCACGATTCTTGCCAATGTTGACCTTGCCGAAGCGCAAGCCGCAAAGGGTGTTTCCATCAAACAAACAACCGCAGATGGCCGCACGGTCAGCGCCTATTTTGCCGAGGCTGATAAAAAGGACGCGCCAGTGGTGATTTTGATCCATGAATGGTGGGGCTTGAATGACAATATCAAAACCATGGCCGAAGATATCCGTGCTAAGGGATTTCATGCGATTGCCATTGATCTGTTTAACGGTTCGGTTGCCAGCAATCGTGACGAAGCCAAAACCCAAACCAAGGCTGTTAAGGCCAGCGAAGCCAATGCAACGATTGCCGCATGGGTTGATTGGGCCAAGGCCAATGGCAATGGCAAAGTTGCCACGCTTGGCTGGTGTTTCGGCGGTGGGTGGAGCCTGTCAGCCGCATTAAACTCCAAGCTTGATGCCGCGGTAATCTATTATGGGCGCGTTACCGCCAATGCCGACAGTCTGCAAAAACTGAACGCACCGCTTCTTGGTCATTTTGGCACTTTGGATAAATCCATCAATCCAGAGATGGTTGGCGCTTTTCAAAAAAACCTTGCCCAAGCTGGCAAAAGCGATTTGATGACAACGCATTGGTATACTGCAGGTCATGCCTTTGCCAATCCCACTGGCGGCCGCTATGACGAGGATGATGCCGCGCTTGCATGGGCGAGAACGCATACGTTCTTGACGGCGCACCTGCGGTAGGCAGCCACAAAAGGCGGATGGCTAGAAATCGAGGAGGGAAAATCTTCCCCAAAAAATCTGGCCAGAAAAAATTTGAAAGCCCTTCAAACCAAAACAGCCCCGCTTGGCAAAGCGGGGCTGTTGATTAATTTGGCTCATTGGCAGGCTGGCATAAGCCAAGGCCCGTGCCAACCACATAAGATGGGCGGCAATGGTTTAAAGCTTGCTATGGCTGCCATCGCAAAGCGGGGCTTTTGCCGATGCTTTACACCCGCAGAAAAACATCTTTTTGGTTGCTTCAGCGGTAATTTTTACCGGCGCAATGCCTGTATCTTTGTGGCTGCCATCGCAAAAAGGCTGTTTGGCACTTTTGCCACAGGCACACCAGAAATAGGTTTTGCCTTCTTCAACTTCGATTGGCATTGGTGACTTTTGAAAAATAACCGGATCGGTCATGGAGATAGTCCTTTTGTTGGGGTTATGAAAAACTGCCTTTGCCACGGCACCTGCCGCTAAAAAACGCCAAATCAGTCGAAAAAGCCGTAGAATGAATGGAGCGGGCAACGGGGTTCGAACCCGCGACCCCGAGCTTGGGAAGCTCGTGCTCTACCAACTGAGCTACACCCGCTTTAGAACTGCACAATAAGAGTTTGCGATGGCTGATAGCAAGTCCAAAAGCAGCGCTTGCCGTTTTGGCAAAGCGCCTTACCCGCAGCCAACTCGACGACGGGTTCTGTGTTTTCCTGCCGGCCTTGGATGCTACAAATATGTTTTACAGGCGTCATGTACTCCGCAAATTTGGTACATATTCGGCGCATCAGCCACTTCACATCCATTTGGGTAGGCATAATCTATCGTAATTAGGTGAATTTTCGATTAACGGGGCGCGTTCAGACCTTAGATCAATAATTTGGGTTACGCTCGTAACGCGTGATTTGCCAGTTGATTGTTTCTGGCGGTTTCTGCCAATTAAAGTTGCATTTTGGGACTGTTTTCGTCATATACTCAGGCGGCGGCCTAATCGATTGGCAGCGGCAGTTTCACAATGGTTTGGCAAGACACATGATGACTCCTTATGACACCGGCGAGACCAAAGACGCATCTGAGATAAATGATGCCTCAACCGACCAGTCAGTAATTGAAAAACCAAGCCGACAGGAAGCCGAAGCGGCAGTTGACGTTTTATTGCGCTGGATTGGCGAAAACCCCGCCCGTGAAGGGCTTGCTGGAACACCGGGACGGGTTGTTCGCGCCTGGTCAGAATTCTGCAGCGGCTATGATGAAGATCCGGCAAAGATGCTGGCACGCACCTTTGAAGAAGTCGAAGGCTATGACGATATGGTGATGCTTCGCAATATCCGGCTGGAAAGCCATTGCGAACATCATTTGGTGCCTATTTTGGGTGTTGCCCATATTGCTTATATGCCCGACCGGCGCGTTGTTGGCATTTCCAAATTAGCGCGGGTTCTTGATGGTTTTGCCCATCGCCTGCAAACACAAGAAACCCTGACCGCACAGGTGGCCGATTGCATCCAGAAAGTTTTGCAGCCAAAAGGCGTTGCCGTGCTGATCGACGCGCAGCATCAATGCATGACAACACGCGGCGTTCGCAAACCCGATGTGTCGATGATCACCACAAGATTTACCGGTGTGTTTAAACAGGATGAAGCCCTTAGCCGGCGCTTTCTTGATCAAACAAAACTAGGCTAGTGATAAGGCACCAACGCATAAGCCGCCAATTGTAACCGCAACCGGATCATCATGCAGTTTTCACCCGTGCTAAATATTTTAGGAGTTCTGGCAACCATCTTGGCAGCGGCCATGCTGATTCCGATGGGTGTTGATCTTTATGCCGGATCTGATGATTGGCAGGTATTTGCACTATCAGCACTATTGACCGGCTTTGTTGGCGTGTCGGTATGGCTTGCAACGAACCAGCGTGACGCGCATGGTCTTGGGCTTCGGCAGGCGTTTTTGCTAACCAACGGCTCATGGGTGATGATTGGCATTTTTGGTGCTTTGCCCTTTGTGTTCAGCGAGCTTGATCTTAGCTTTACCGATTCAGTTTTTGAATCGGTTTCAGGGATCACAACAACCGGATCAACCATCCTTGTTGAAATCGAACAGGCATCACCCGGAATTTTGATCTGGCGTGCCTTGCTTCAATGGCTTGGCGGGGTTGGTATTGTTGTTATGGCAATGGCCGTTTTGCCAATGCTTTCGGTTGGTGGCATGCAGCTTTTTCGCACCGAGTCCTATGAGCGGGCTGAAAATGTTGTGCCGCGGGCAACCCAGCTTGCTGGCGGTATCGGCCTTGTCTATACCGGACTAACCGCGCTTTGGGCGGTGATGCTGGGGCTGGCGGGTATGGATATGTTTGATGCTGTTGCGCATTCAATGACAACCCTTGCCACTGGCGGCTACTCAACCCGCACCGCGTCGATTGGGGCGTTTGATTCGGTTGCTGTCGAATGGATTATCATCACGGGCATGATTGTTGGCAGCCTGCCGTTTGCGCATTATCTGGCGATGGTACGCGGCGGGTGGCGAAGCTTACTGAATGATCCGCAAGTGCGCTGGTTCTTAATCCTTGCGGTTGGGCTTGTTCTGCTATTGATCTGGCATTTGATGCAAACGGGTTTGGGATTTGGCGAGGCGGTCCGCCAAGCCAGCTTTAACGGCGTTTCGATCATGACCGGCACAGGATATGTGAGCGCCAATTTTTCGGCATGGGGGGGGTTTGCAACAACAATCCTGCTAATCGTTATGTTCATTGGCGGCTGTGGCGGGTCAACCACTTGCGGAATCAAAGTGTTCCGCCTTCAGGTTCTTGCCAGTACCGCCAAGGTGCAGATCAGCCGCTTGCTGCGCCCGCATGCGGTAGTGCTTGCCTATTACAATAAACGGCCCGTTTCGGTCGAGGTCATGGATTCGGTGATGGGGTTTTTCTATCTCTTTATTCTTGGCTTTGTGCTGATCGCCATCATGCTTGGCATGGCCGGTCTTGATTTTGTCACGGCGCTATCAGGTGCCGCAACTTCGATCAGTAATGTTGGCCCGGGTCTTGGCGAAGTGATTGGCGCTGATGGCAATTTTTCGACACTTCCCGATAGCGCAAAATGGATCATGTCCTTTGCCATGCTCTTGGGACGCCTTGAAATCTTTACCGTTCTGGTTATGCTCAATCCGGCCTTTTGGCAGCGCTAGATATCGCGCCAGAACCCTTAGGGCAGAATAATCCGGTCAATGGTTGCCAATTCCTTTCGGGTTTGGCTGTCCAACCGGACAAGCGCGCCCTTCACCGCTTCATTAACCACCTTGCTAACTTCATTTGCTGTGGCTGATTCACGAATTGTAATTGAATGTGCAGCGCTTAGATCGGCCAATGCTTGTGTGCCGCCAACGGGCTGAAGCCACATGATTTTGGCTTTGATTTCAGCGGTGACTTTGCGGCTTTGCTGATCCGTGAGCAAACCGTCAATCCCGACCTTGGCAGGTAAATCAGTCAGCGTCACAGCAGCTTGTTTTATGTCGAAAATAATCTCGCCACTGCCACCAGCAGGACGAAGCACATGTGATGCCCAATCGGCCAGAATGGTGCTTGGCAACGGGCTTACCCGATGCCCGATATAAGGATCGGCAACCGGCATCTGCCAATTATCAATGATTTCAAGACGGCGGGCATTGAGGTTTAGCGGCTGATAAGCATCAGCCGCAAAAATCTGCGGCGGCGGCGTTGCTGTTCCTGTTTTGCAGGCGGCAAGAAGCCCACCGGCCAGAACCAACGCCAAGACTGTCATCATTTTTGAACGAAACATCGTCAAAGCCCTTTTTCTATCACGATTGAACTGGCACCTTGATCATAGCTTATCACGCATCTATGAGGTTTTTGAAATGCGTTTTGATCAAGTTGCAATTTAGCAATTATGCCGTAATTTTTGGAACGACGCTATCAATGTCTTGCCAGCATTGGCGCAAAATTAAAGGCGCGGAATCGCATCCTTATGGTAGGCACGATGCGTTTTGCAAAATTCACAAGTGACCGTCAGATTCCCATCATGATCAGCCATGTCATCAATGTCATCTGGTGCTAATTGTTGAAGCATTGATTCGATCTTTTCGACATTACAGCGGCATTGATCAAGCACTGGGCGCGCAGGTGCACTATGCGGTGCCATGCTGTTAAACAGGCGGAAAATAACATCTTCTGGCGATAAGGCTGGATCAAGCAATTCACCGCGGGTGATCGAGCCAAGCAGGGTTTTCGCCGTATGCCACGCATCATCACTGGCAGCACGAGCCTGTTCATTGGTTTTTGGCGTGCTGGCACCATCACTATTGCCACCATCACTCTTGCCACCATCAGCCGCAATCCGCTGCAACATCAAGGCCACCGCCTGCCAGCCATCTGCCCCATGTTCGGCAGCGCAAATAATAATCGTATCGAGCTGTTCTGAATTTTCATACCATTTCATCGCCGCGTCGCTTAGATGCCGTTCATCCAGTTCGACAATCCCCTGATAACGACCATTGCTGGTGCCGTCATCAACGGTAAAGGCGATATAGCCGCTACCCATCAATGGCCCAAGACAAACCGAACCCGATGGATCATGTGCCAAAGCCGCCGCTTGAAAACCGGTTGGATTATCCTCCATCGCAGTATAGCCGCGAAGATGGCCAGCCTCGGTAATATCGGCAAATAGCGTGCGAACCAAACCATCACCTTTGGCCTGAAGCGTGAATACACCATCAAATTTCAAAGTGCTTGTTAGACAGGCAGCCAATGCCAAAGCTTCGGCTTGAAGCGTTGCCACAAGCGGCGGGTAGTCATGGCGCTCAAGAATGCTATTAGCAGGGCGGCCAACCGACGCCATACGGCCACGAATTAACGCAACATCATCTGAACCATCAGCGAGATAAAAAGGCAGAATCTGCGCATCGGCCGGTAAATTATCATTCAACATCATTAAATCCTAAAACCGCAACCCACATCAGCCGTCGCGGCCGCTTGGGGCTTTGCGTCTAATTCCCCGAAACGCACCATGCCAGAATGGCTTTTTGGGCATGAAGCCGGTTTTCGGCTTCGTCAAAGACTGCTGATTGCGGCCCGTCAATAACTTCGGAAGTCACTTCCATGCCGCGCCATGCTGGCAGGCAATGCATGAAAATAGCGTCGCCAGCGGCAGCCTTCATCAATTCGGCATTCACCTGAAATGGCGCAAAATCAGCGCGGCGACTGCCCTCATCATTGCCCATTGAAACCCAGACATCGGTCACCACCGACTGTACCTTGTCAATCGCCAGACCAACCTCGTCGGTAAGGATAATATCGCCGCCATTTGACCGCGCCCATGCCAATAAATCGGCAGGTGGCGCGTAATTTTGCGGGCCAGCAATCCGCAATTGAAAGCCAAAGCGAACCGCCGCCTCGATCCAGCTTACCGCAACATTATTACCATCACCAAACCATGCAACGCTTTGTCCAGCAAGCGGGCCATGATATTCGATCATCGTCATCAGATCGGCCATCAGCTGGCAAGGGTGCGAGCGCTGGGTCAATGCATTAATCACCGGCACGGTTGCATGTTGGGCAACGGTGAGAAGCGTTTCATGCTGAAAACAGCGAATCATAATCACATCGACATAGCGCGACAGCACCCGCGCCGTATCTTCAACCGATTCACCACGACCAAGCTGCAAGTCATTTGCCGATAAGATCAATGGTGTACCGCCAAGCTGGACAACCCCAACCTCAAATGACACGCGGGTTCGCGTTGACGGCTTTTCAAAAATCATCGCAACGGTTTTGCCTGCCAATGGCATCGCATGGCTTTCGCCTGATTTTTGCGCTGCCTTCATACGCAAGCCGTCATCAAGCATTGATTGCAGAGCGTCAGTCGAAAAATCTTTCAAATCTAGAAAATGCCGCATCGGCGTTATCCCGTCCTTCAGTCATATTTGGCAAAAGTTATTGCGCTCTATTGATCGTCACGCGGCGCCATTGCGGTTAATGCCGTCACAAGCTTGGTAATCGCCAGATCAATTTCATCACGATGAATGGTCAATGGTGGCAACAGCCGAAGCGTATTATCAGCCGCCGGTACTGTCAGCAGATGGTCATCACGAAGCCGGTTCACAAGCGCGGGCAAATCAACCGAGTCATGAAGCCGAATACCACGCAAAAAGCCGCGCCCACTAAGCGCCTCAATCATTGCTGGAAATTGTGTCTGGAGTTGATGCAGCGCCGTATCAAGATAGGCAGCACGTTCACGAACATCAGCCAAAAACCCATCTTCGCCAAGAATTTCAAGAACCGCCTTTGCCGCCGCCATGGCCAGCGGATTGCCGCCAAAGGTTGATCCATGCGTCCCGGGTGTCATCGCCGCACCGACCGCCTTGCTGGCAATAACAGCCCCAATCGGAAAGCCGCCAGCAAGCCCTTTGGCAAGCGCAACAATATCAGGCTTGATTCCGGTATCCTCATAGGAAAACAGCCGTCCAGTTCGGCCAATGCCTGCCTGCACCTCATCAGCAATCACCAGCGCGCCAAATTCATCAGCCGCTTCACGTACACCGGCAAGGTAGCCATCGGGAACCTGCTTGGCACCGCCTTCGCCCTGAACCGATTCGACCATCACCGCTGCCACAAGCGGCCCAAGCGCGGCACGAAGCGCATTCAAATTGCCAAAAGAAACATGGTCAAATCCAGCTGGCATCGGGCCAAACCCAGTTCGGAATACCGGCCTGTCGGTCGCCGCAAGCATGCCTAATGTCCGGCCATGAAAAGCGCCTGTCGCGCACAGAATGGTCATCCGCTCAGGCTCGCCCTTTTCATAGGCGGCACGGCGGGCAATCTTGACCGCAGCTTCGGTCGCTTCAGCACCAGAATTACAGAAAAACACCTGATCAAGACCCGAAAGCGAGGCCAGCATTTTGGCAACAATCTCTTGACCGGGAATCCGGTATAGATTGGACGTGTGCCATAATTTGCCAGCCTGCTCGGTCAGCGCAGCGACCAGATGCGGGTGGCTATGGCCAAGCGTGTTAACCGCAATCCCGCTTGCACAATCGAGATATTTTTCACCTGAGTCGGATTCAAGCCAGCAGCCTTCGCCGCGCAAAAAACCAATTTCGGCGCGTCCATAGGTTTGCATCACAGCTGAGTCAGCTGCGTAATCCACGGCTTTTTGGTTCATGTCAAAACCACCTGGCTTGTCCTTTGTTATGCCAGCTATGTCAAACTGACAAACGCCCAAATTCATACCCAAAAATCAAACCACCAACGCAATATCTCCGTTGGTGGCCCCTGCAAGCGCCCATTGGCACTCGATTCAGGCCGCAACTCTCGCGATTTTCGGAACAATTGTCAAGATATCAGCCAATAAATGGCCAACCGCCAATTGGTTAGTCCTGAATAAAATGTTTGGCCAATCGCAGCCCTTGTGATTGATAGTTTGATCCCCCAGTGCCATACAGCGTTGCCGGCACTGATACCATGGGTTCATAAACCAGCCGACAAACCGTTTGACCCTGTTCAATCAGGAATGGCACATCATGCGACCGCACCTCGAGAACGGCGCGCGTTCCCTCGGCACCAAGTTCGGCCATGCCAAAGCCAGGATCGAAAAATCCGGCATAATGCGCGCGAAATTCACCAACTCTTGTATCATAGGCGCGCATCTCGGCAGCATGATCTTTTGGCACAGTCACAAATTCACGGCTTGCCAAAATATAGAATTCATCAGGATTCAAAACCAGCCCGCCAACCGTAAGGTCAGATGGGGTGACGCGTTCCCAAAAAGCGTCAACCGGCTGGCTTGCTGGCGCATCAATATCAATCAGACCAGCATGTTTGCGCGCGCGCCAGCCAATCATGCCGCTTTTGACATCTGGTTCAAGATTGACGCTAAGGGCAACACCATCACGAATATCAGTTCGGTCGGCACCATGAACCAAACCGACGGTTGATTGCAGTGACTCCATTAACAGATCAGACGGGGCGCTGATGCCACGCCGAAGCCGCAATTGCGACAAGCGCGACCCGGCCCGCACCAAAACCGAAAAGGTGCGCGGCGAAATTTCGGCATAAAGCGGGCCTTCATAGCCGTCGGCAACCGATTCAAATTCACGCGCACCATCGGTAATCAGGCGGGTAAAAATATCAAGCCTACCAGTTGAGCTTTTTGGATTTGCCATGGCGGAAATGCCCACCGGAAGGCGAAGCCGCTCTTGCAATTTCACAATATACACACAACCGCGTTCCAGCACCGCGCCATCACTGAGGTCGATTTTATGCATGCCAAATTGCGCCAGCTTGTCGGCAACGGTCATATGCTGGCCCGGCAAAAAGCTGGCTTGCACCCGCCATGCCTCACGGCCAAGCCGCAGGTCAAGACTGGCAGGTTGAAGCTGGCCTTCCTCAACCGGGCGATCGGCGGCAATAACACCGTCATGGATCGCCTGTTCAAGATGCTGTACGGGCAAAATGCCGTTTTCAAACTCTTCGGCTGGCATGGTGATTCCTATCCTAATCGTCTTTGCTAATGGTCAGTATGCAATGCTAGCTTTTCAAGCGATAGCCCGAACGCAAGGCCTTATAACATAAAATGGCCAAAACGACATTTACCGCAACAAGGCAGTAAAAGCCGGTCATAAGTGGCCGGTCGGCAATCCCGATCATGCCGTAGCGAAACCCGTCAATGGCATAAAATATCGGATTCAGGCTGGCAATCACATCAAATGGCGCAGGAAGGCGGTCAACCGAATAAAAGGTTCCCGATAAAAAGGTCAGCGGCTGGATAACAAAATTCGTAATGGCCGCCAATTCGTCAAATTTATTGGCCCAGATTCCGGCTAGAATACCAGCAAAAGACAGGGCAAATGCACCTAGAATTAAAAACCCAATGGCGATCATTGGATGCGGTGGCAACGTGCCACCACCAAGAATGACCAAGGCAAACGCCGTTACGATGCCAACAAAAAGACCGCGCGTCATGCCCGCCGCGGCCAGCCCAAACAGCAATTCACCCGGCCCCAAAGGCGGCATTAGTAAATCAACAATATTACCCTGCACTTTTGAGACAACAAGTGAAGATGATGTATTGGCAAAAGCATTTTGAAGAACATTCATCATCACCAAGCCCGGCACGAGAAATGTCACAAAATCAATGTCACCAGCAAAGCTGGCGCGCTCACCAATCGCCACTGAAAAAACCATCAAAAACAAAATCGAGGTGATGACTGGTGCCGCCAGCGTTTGTGTGGCGATTTTCAAAAACCGCTGCACTTCGCGTTGATATAGCATGCCAAGACCAACCCAATTCACCGATCCAATATAAACCGGACGGCGCAATTCATGCACCGATGATAACAGGGGGGCTGCCGAGGCTGCTTTGGCAGATGATGATGTATTTGTTTTTGAATCGAGATCGGTCATGCGGTCAAAATAGGCCGCAATCTGATTTGGCGCAATGGGGCAAAGGGCAGCTTTTGCCTTTCATCCGAAAACCGCCTACCCTTGTCGGCGGCATATGGCCAATCTGACTGATTTTGGGCGCAGCCCCAGCAACCGAAAAGCATCATTTCATATTCATGGCAAAAGCACCTATCGAAACAAGATTGATGAATAAGGCGGTTGATTATCTCGGCCGCTATGCCAGCTCGCAACACCGGCTGCGCGACGTGCTTGGCCGGTTTGCAACGCGCAAGCTTGATCAGCATGATCCCGATGACATTGCCGCCGCGATTGATGCAACCGTGACACGCTGCCAGACGCTTGGCTATGTCAATGATGACGCCTTTGCCCAATCACAGGCGCGAAGCCACCGCCGGCAAGGTCGCTCGCAGCTTGGCATCCGTCAACGGCTTCGCCAGCATCGGCTTGATGATGATGTGATTGATGCGGCACTGGACGTGGCTGATGAACATGCTGCAAATGGTGAGTTGCTTGCCGCCTGCCGCTTTGCCCGCCGCCGCCGAATTGGCCCTTTTGATCATCGGCGAAATGATGATGATGACCGCGATGCCATTATGCAACGTCGGCAACGCCAGCTTGGTGCCATGGCGCGCGCCGGATTTGCCATGGCAATTAGCCGCAAAGTTTTTGATCTTGCCGATTCAACCGCTGGCGAAATGCTGATTGACCAGCTTGAACATGGCGAAGACCCAACAGCTTAACCATCCGTCATTGTCGCAAGCCTTGCCGATTCTCACCGGCTGCGATAATAATTTTGAATGAGATTACGTAAAAACCGGCTGGCAAGCAGCATCAAGCAGGCCAAAACCAAAAATAAGGCCGAGATATAAGGCCCGTAAAGCATTGTTGAAGGAGTCTTTCGATGGAACAGGACATGATCTTTGAGCCAAGCGCAGATTTGGCAAAATCGGCACTTATTGACGCGAATGGCTATGCCGCCCTTTACCAAGATTCGATTGCCAATCCCGATCAATTCTGGGCCGAGCATGGCAAGCGCATTGACTGGATCAAGCCCTATAACCAGATCAGCGACGTATCTTATGACGCCAAAGATTTACATATCAAATGGTATGCTGACGGCACGTTAAATGCGGCGGCTAACTGCCTTGACCGCCATCTTGCCACCCGCGGCGATCAGACAGCCATCATCTGGGAAGGCGATGAGCCCGATCAGCACCGCCATATCACTTATCGCGAATTGCATGAAGAAGTGTGTAAATTTGCCAATGTGTTAAAGGCAAATGGCGCCAAAAAAGGCGACCGGATCACCATCTATATGCCAATGATTCCCGAAGCCACCGTGGCGATGCTGGCTTGTGCGCGGATTGGCGCTGTGCATTCGGTTGTTTTTGGCGGCTTTTCGCCAGATGCGCTTGCTGGCCGGATTCAAGATTGCGAGTCAACAATGGTGATCACCGCCGATGAAGGGGTTCGTGGTGGACGGCCAATTCCATTAAAAGCCAATACCGATGAAGCCTTGGCCAATTGCCCCGATTGCAAAACCGCGATTGTGGTCAAGCGAACCGGCGGCAAGATTGACTGGGTTGACGGACGCGATGTCTGGTATCACGAGGCCATGGCGAGCGCCTCGGCCGATTGCCCCACCGAAGAAATGAACGCCGAAGACCCGATATTCATTCTCTATACATCAGGATCAACCGGCAAACCAAAGGGGGTTCTTCACACCACGGGCGGCTATATGGTCTATGCCTCGATGACGCATCAATACGTTTTTGATTACCATGATGGTGATATCTATTGGTGTACCGCCGATGTTGGCTGGGTGACGGGGCATAGCTATATCGTCTATGGGCCATTGGCCAATGGCGCGATAACCTTGATGTTTGAAGGTGTGCCAACCTATCCTGACAGTTCTAGATTCTGGCGTGTTGTCGAAAAACATAAGGTCAATATTTTCTACACCGCGCCAACCGCCATCCGCGCCTTGATGCGCGAAGGCGATAAGCCTGTCACGGTTTGTGACCGATCATCTTTGCGGCTTCTTGGGTCGGTTGGCGAACCGATCAATCCCGAAGCATGGATGTGGTATCATAATGTGGTTGGCGAAAAACGCTGCCCGATTGTCGATACATGGTGGCAAACCGAAACAGGCGGCATTCTGATTACGCCTCTACCTGGGGCAACCGCCACCAAACCCGGTTCGGCAACCAAACCTTTTTTCGGCATTCAGCCAGTTCTTGTTGATGGTGATAACAATATTCTTGATGGTGCCAGTGATGGCAATTTATGTATTGGCCATTCATGGCCCGGCCAGATGCGAACCGTCTATGGCGACCATCAGCGATTCATCGAAACCTATTTCACCACCTTCCCGGGTCGCTATTTCACCGGTGACGGTGCCCGCCGTGACCAGGACGGCTATTTCTGGATCACCGGCCGTGTTGATGATGTGTTGAATGTATCCGGCCACCGGATGGGAACAGCCGAAGTTGAATCGGCCTTGGTGGCACATCCAAAAGTGGCCGAGGCCGCGGTTGTTGGCTATCCACATGATATTAAAGGGCAAGGAATCTATGCCTATGTCACCTTGGTTGCCGATGCGGTTGCTGATGATCAGCTGGCCACCGAATTGCGCCAATGGACACGCAAAGAAATTGGCCCCATCGCGACACCCGACCTATTGCAATGGGCACCACAATTGCCGAAAACGCGGTCCGGCAAGATCATGCGACGCATTTTACGGAAAATTGCCGCCAATGAATATGATCAGCTAGGTGACACATCAACCTTGACCGATCCGGCGGTGGTTGATGATCTTGTCGCAAATCGGCAAAATCGCGGCGACTAGCAACGGCCAGACCTGTTTTGACAACCCAATCGGGGCAAGGCCATCTAATCGGATGGCCTTATCCTCATTTATGGCTGCCTTAAATCATGCCGGTTCATTGCAGATTTTGCCCAGAGTCTCGCTAGACATAATCTAACTTGATGTAATCTGGCTAACTGTTATCCAGTGTGGCGTTAGCTGATGCCAAGTTCGATTGCCCGACAAACCGCATGCGTTCGGTTTAAGGCTGCCAGTCTTAAACTTGCCACACCGCATCATCACTTCAAGATCGTTAAAAAGAAATGAATTACAATTTTTATGTGAATGCTACGTTTGGTTAATCCAAACGGTCAATATCGTCACAGCCAACGGCTGTTTACAGAATCGATTTCAGCTTTTCAGTGACAAAGGCAATCGACTCATTATGAACGATCGTACCCTTAAAGCTGCCATCATCACGATATAGAAATACTGCCGCGCTGTGATCATAAAGATAATTCCCATCGCCCTGATCATTCTTTTGCGCATAGACGCCGAATTGTTGCAACACCGAACGCACCTGATCCGGCGATCCGGTTAGGCCGGTAACATTGGCATCAAACAGGCCAAGATATTGCTTTAATTGTTCTGGCGTATCACGCTCAGGGTCGACCGTGATGAATAAAATCTGCAGCGCCTTCGTATCAATACCCGCCGATTCCAGATCATCGCGTGCAGTGGCAAGTGTTGTCAAAGTGGTTGGGCAAACATCTGGACAATAGGTAAAGCCAAAAAACAGCGCGATCGGCCGATCGGCAAAATCATCTTGATTTCGCACAATGCCGTTTTGATCAATCAGTTCGATGTTATTATCTTGAAACTGCGGAATGCCGATTGTGTTTTTTTGGGCGAATTGATCAGAAATCAAAAACACGCTAGCCGCAAGCCCAAGAAATAACAAAGCCGCGGCGATCACCCAACCAATCTTGCGACCCGTCTGGCGACCCGTCTGGTGGGGTTTAGGTCCGGCAGGTTTGAGCGATGTTGTGTGATCCTGTTTCATGCCCTAGATGTAGGCGAATAGGCAGGGGCTTTCAAGGCTTTGCTTTTTAACACAATCTGCTGTTTTGGCGATGGCAGAAAAAAAAGCCAAACCAAAGCCTTTGCCCGGTCTCGAATGAAGGCCAGGCGCGAATGAAGGCCAGTCGTGAATGAAAGATTGTCTTTGCCAATCGGTTTTGATTATAGTGCGGTGCTGACGGCGCATAAGTGCCAAGCCAAACCGTTGAAACCATGACGAGTCGATATTCATGTATGCATTTGCCATCCTCATTGACCAGATCATCAATCTTTATATCTGGACTTTGCTTGCCTATCTTGCGGCAGGCTGGTTGATCGCCTTTAAGATCATCAACCCGTGGCAGCCGATTGTGCGGATGATCATTGATGTTTTGGCCCGAATCCATGAACCATTATTAAGGCCAGTACGCCGGATTTTGCCCGATTTTGGGGCGCTTGATGTCAGCCCGATTGTGTTGTTTCTTTTGGCGCAATTCCTGCGTAATCTTTTGCAAAGCAGTATAACAGGATAGGCGTTACCAACTGGGTCACAATGACCGCATGATAAGCGCGACCCAAAAAGGCATATGAGCATGACAGATGCAAAAATAATTGACGGCAAGGCATTTTCAGAAAAACTGGTCACGCAAGTGGCAGCCGAGGTTGAAGTCTTTGCCAAGGCCACCGGTCAAGTGCCCGGCCTTGCTGTTGTTCTTGTTGGCGAGAATCCGGCAAGTCAGGTTTATGTTCGCAACAAAAGCGAGCGCACAACCGCTGCTGGCATGCGGTCAATTGAACATCGTCTTGACTGTGATACTGACGAGGCCAGCTTGCTAGCCCTGATCGAAACCTTGAACCAAGATGATATGGTTGACGGCATTTTGGTGCAATTACCGCTTCCCGATCAGATCAACGCTGATGCGGTGATCAATGCCATTCGTCCAGATAAAGATGTTGACGGGTTTCATGTGGTCAATGCTGGCCTGCTGGCAACAGGTCAGGAATCGCTTGTGCCTTGCACGCCTTTTGGTTGTCTGCTGCTGCTTCGCGATCAATTAGGCGATTTATCAGGGCTTCACGCTGTTGTTGTTGGCCGGTCAAATATTGTTGGCAAACCGATGGCGCAATTGCTTCTTGGTGAGAGCTGTACCGTGACAATCGCCCATTCGCGCACCAAGGATGTGGAGTCACTCTGCCAGCAAGCCGATATTCTTGTTGCCGCTGTCGGACGACCTGAAATGATTACCGATGTCCATGTCAAAAAAGGTGCAACCGTCATTGATGTTGGCATTAATCGGGTGCCAGCCCCTGAACGCGGAGAGGGTAAGTTTCGGCTAACCGGCGATGTTGATTTTGACGCAGCGGCAAAAAAGGCTGGTGCCATCACGCCGGTACCGGGCGGCGTTGGTCCAATGACAATCGCCTGCCTGTTACGCAACACGCTTGTTGCTGCGGCACGGCGTCACGGCGTCACCATCGGAAAAATCTGATAAACCCTACCAATTGCGTAAAAATAGATAGCGAAAGCCGGCTTGCTTAGGCAGAAACTTAATCCGATCTGGCGCGCTGGATTGACCCGTTTAACAAGGAATGCTGATCATCATGCAGTTTGACCAAATTATTCTTGTCGTGGCATTGTTCTGTGTCGCTGGCATTCTTTTCTGGGGCGTGATCACAATGGCGCGCGGTGGTGCCTATAATGTAAAAAATTCAAACCGGATTATGCGATACCGGATTATATTTCAGGCCATCGCATTAATCTTGATTTTGGGCTTGATGTGGCATCGAAGCCGCAATGGTTAACCCCACCCACATGGCCGCGATTGCGGTGATGCCACGCAAATAGAATCGATAGGTAATTATGGTAAAGCTGAATAAGATCTACACGCGAACTGGCGATGCTGGTGAAACCAGTTTGGTCAATGGCATGCGCGTTTCAAAACATGCGCGCCGACCATCGGCCTTTGGCGAGGTTGACGAGGCCAATTCAGTGATTGGTCTAGCACGGCTTCACACTGGTGATATTGCTGATGCTGATGCGATGCTAGCACGGATTCAAAATGATCTATTTGATCTTGGTGCCGATATCGCAACGCCGGAAACCGACAAGCCAGCCTTGCGCATCACCAGCGAACAGGTGACCCGACTGGAAACCGAAATTGACATGATGAATGCCGAGCTTGATCCGCTTGGGTCGTTTATTCTTCCGGGCGGTAGCCAAGCCTCGGCCTGGCTGCATCTGGCACGCACGGTAATGCGCCGCGCCGAACGTCATATGACCGAACTTGCCGCCGAAGAAGTCGTCAATGATGACGCGATGCGCTATGTAAACCGATTGTCAGATCATCTTTTCGTGCTTGCCCGCCGATTAAATGAAAATGGCAAGACCGACGTATTATGGCGTCCCGGGCAAAATTCAGGGCAGAAATAGACAGGTTTTTGATAGGCGTCGCCCCTAGGGTGGCTTTGACAATATTGCGGAGGATATGGAAATGAAGGTTCTGGTTCCGGTAAAACGGGTTATTGACTATAATGTCAAAGTTCGTGTGAAAGCCGATCAATCAGGTGTTGAACTTGCCAATGTGAAAATGGCAATGAACCCCTTTGATGAAATCGCGGTTGAGCAGGCCTTGCGGCTTCGCGAAGCCGGTACGGCTGACGAAGTGATCGCTGTCTCGATTGGGCCTGCACAAAATCAGGAAACCATCCGCACCGCGCTTGCCATGGGCGCTGATCGCGGCATTCATATCGAAGCCCCACATGACATCGAGCCGCTGGCCGTTGCCAAGCTTTTGAAAGCTGTTGTGGCGCAAGAAAATCCGGGCATTGTCCTTGTTGGCAAGCAGGCCATTGATGATGATTGCAATCAAACTGGCCAGATGCTTGCTGCCTTGCTTGGTTGGGCGCAAGGCACATTTGCATCCGCGCTGGAAATCGCTGGCGATAAAGCCAAAGTCATCCGCGAAGTTGATGGCGGATTGGAACATATCGAAATCAATATGCCAGCCATTGTCACGGTTGATTTACGGTTGAATGAGCCTCGCTATGCGTCACTGCCAAATATCATGAAGGCCAAGAAAAAGCCGCTTGATAGCCTGACCGCTGGTGATCTTGGTGTTGATATTGCGCCGCGCCTAACAATCGTCAAGGTTGAAGAGCCAGCCGCCCGCGCCGCCGGTATCAAAGTTGGCGATGTGCAGGAATTGGTAAGCAAATTGAAAAACGAAGCAAAGGTGATCTAAGCCATGAGCATTTTAATCCTATGTGACCATGAAAATGGCCAGCTAAGTCCAGTAACATTAAACGCAGTCAGCGCCGCCAGCCAGATTGGTGGCGAGATTCATCTTCTTGTCGCAGGCGATCAAACTGGCAATGTTGCCAAGGCCGCCGCCTCAATTGCCGGCATTGCCAAAGTTCTGGTGGCTGATGACAAATCCCTTGAAAACGGACTTGCCGAAAATCTTGCGCCTTTGATGCAAAGTCTATCAGGCGGCTATTCACATATGATGGCTGCAGCAACAACAGCCGGCAAAAATGTCATGCCGCGCCTTGCTGCGCTGCTTGATGTGATGCAGATTTCCGACATTATCAAAATCGACGACGACAACACATTCCAGCGTCCAATTTATGCTGGCAATGCCCTGTCAACCGTATCATCAAACGAGGCCATTAAGGTGATTACCGTTCGAGGTACGGCGTTTGAAGCGGCGGCTGCCGAAGGCGGAAATGCCACCATCGAGCCCGTTGCCGGTGCCAGTGATGCCGGCTTATCAGCCTATGTCAAATCAGAGCTGTCCAGTTCGGAACGCCCTGAATTGACATCGGCTCCGATTGTGATTTCAGGTGGACGCGGCATGCAAGATGGCGCCAATTTTGCCATGCTTGAAAAAATCGCCGACAAGCTTGGTGCGGCCGTTGGCGCATCACGCGCCGCGGTAGATGCCGGTTTCGTTCCCAATGATTATCAGGTTGGCCAGACCGGCAAGGTTGTTGCGCCTGATCTGTATGTCGCGGTTGGCATTTCAGGTGCCATTCAGCATCTTGCTGGCATGAAAGACAGCAAGGTCATTGTCGCCATCAACAAGGATGATGAAGCGCCAATATTCCAAGTTGCCGATTATGGGCTGGTGGCCGATCTTTTCGATGCCGTTCCGGCACTTGAGAAAGAGCTTGGCTAACAGCACGGCCGATCAGGTCTAACAAGACTTAGGCTGAATAGGACATAGATTCAATCAGGCGGCATTGCGATGCCGCCTTTTTGCTGGCAATCACACCAATAAATGACCTTGGCTAATCTGGCGTGAAGGCACTGGCGACACATTGGCAAGGCGAAGCAGATTGCGAATTTCGGCAATTATCGGCGCCGAATCCCATTCACGCGGCCCGACATAGGCCCAGCTTTGGCGTTGATCAGCACTCAGCAAAAAGCTGGTCGGCAAACCCCGCACCCCCATTTCGCGCGAAAGCGCTGCCTTGGGGTCAAACCCCACTAAGGGGCGGGTAATGCCACGATCCTGCAAAAAAGGCAGGGCTTTTTGCCGGCCGCCACGATCAACCGAAACCAGCAGCAGCGTCACATCATCACCAAGCTGTTTGGCAGCATTGTCCAAGGCGGGTAATTCAGCAACACAAGGCGGGCACCATGTTGCCCAGAAATTCACCAAAACCGGTCGACCTTGCAACGAGTCGAGGCGAAAATCCTTGTCATTTTCATCACGAATCACCGTCGACATTGATGGTGCGGCTTTGCCGTCTGGCGGGGTCATTGCCGCCGCCAGATCTGGCCAAAGCATGAATGCCGAAAGCCCGATTATGCCGGTGAAAAGCTGACGTCGCAATAAAGATGCGGTTTTTGGCTGAAAATTTGACGAAAGCCGCGTATAAGACAATGGATTTTCCCACTCTATTGGTTGTGAACATGGCGAAAAACGATAAAACATCGCAAGACGAGTTAAAGTCTAGCATCTGGGGCGGCCGTTTCTCAAGCGGCCCATCGCAATTGATGCAAGATATCAATGCGTCGATTAGCTATGACAAGCGGCTATATCGTCAGGACATTGCCGGCTCGAAAGCGCATGCCAGCATGCTTGCCGCGGTGAAAATTATCTCCAATGATGATTGTCACGCCATTCATAGTGGGCTTGATCAGATTGCCAGTGAAATCGAGGCTGGCGATTTTGTGTTTTCCGAAGCGCTTGAAGACATCCATATGAATATCGAATCGCGGCTTGCCGAACTCATTGGCGAACCAGCAAGGCGGCTTCACACCGCACGATCGCGCAATGATCAGGTGGCAACCGATTTCAAATTATGGGTTCGTGATCTGCTTGATTCGATTGATCATGCGCTTGCCGATATGCAGGGCGCGCTTCTTGATAAGGCCGAAGCACATGCCGATTTATTGATGCCAGGCTTCACCCATCTTCAAACCGCCCAGCCGGTTACGTTTGGGTTTCACCTTATGGCCTATGTTGAAATGCTGGGGCGTGACCGTGGACGGTTTGCCGATGCAAGACGCCGGCTGAATGAATCACCGCTTGGCGCGGCGGCACTTGCTGGCACCTCATTCCCAACCGACCGACATATGACCGCAACCGCGCTTGGCTTTGACCGGCCAGCTGCCAATGCCATGGATGCGGTTTCGGATCGGGATTTCGCGCTTGAATTTCTGGCCAGTGCCGCCATTTGTTCGGTTCATCTATCGCGCTTTGCCGAAGAGTTGGTGATCTGGTCATCCGACCGGTTTGGCTTTATCGCCCTGTCAGATGCCTTTACTACCGGTTCATCAATCATGCCGCAAAAGCGCAATCCTGATGCGGCCGAACTTGTGCGCGCCAAGCCCGGGCGAATCATCGGTGCCTTGACCGGTTTGCTGATCGTGTTAAAGGGGCTTCCACTTGCCTATGGCAAAGATATGCAGGAAGACAAAGAAGGGGTGTTTGACGCGGCTGATGCGCTTGGCATTGCGCTTGCCGCAACCACCGGCATGATCCACGATATGACACCGCAGCCAGATGCCATGCTGGCAGCATTGACGACCGGTTTTCCGACAGCCACTGATCTGGCTGATTATATGGTTCGCGAACTTGGCATGCCATTCCGCGAAGCCCATCATGCCAGCGGTGCCATTGTTGCCGAAGCCGCGGCCAAAGGGCTTGACCTTGAAGAAATGAGCCTTGACGCATTGCAAGCCATCGAACCACGAATCAAACCCGATATTATCGGCTTGCTATCGGTAGCAAGTGCAGCCGCAGCAAGAACCAGCTTTGGCGGCACCGCACCTGATGAAGTGCGCGCAAGAATTGCCGATGCCCGCCAACGTTTTGCCATTCAATAGAGCAAGAACAATCCGGTTAAAGGAGTCGCTATGCAACGCAAACTCATTCTTGGCAGCCTGATCGGCCTGATGCTAACGCTTGGCCTTGCCGCCTGTGGCAAGCGCGGCGATCCTTATCGGCCATCTGAAATTCTGGCCGCAAGCCAGACCGAAACCCCAGCCAGCTAGATTTGGCGCTTTAGGAGCAATCGCCATTATGTGCGCTTTTTACCGTGATGACAGCCAACAGCTATGCGTTGACGGGCTGTCCCTTGCCGAAATTACCGCAACCCATGGATCGCCACTTTATGTCTATTCAGGCGCCGGCATCACCGAGGCTTTTACCCAGTTTCAAGCCGCAGTGGCACCGGTATCTGGCAAGGTGCATTTCGCCATGAAGGCAAATTCAGCGCTTGGGGTTTTGGCACTTATCGGGCGGCTTGGCGGCGGTATGGATATTGTATCTTTGGGTGAATTGGCGCGCGCGCAGGCCGCCAGAATTGATCCAGCATCTGTGGTGTTTTCCGGCGTTGGCAAAAGCGATGATGATATCCGCCAAGCATTGGCATGCGGCATTGGCCAGATCAATGCCGAATCGATTCCCGAAGTTGCCGCGATTAGCGCGATTGCCGCCGATATGGGCGTTGTGGCACCCGTTGCCTTGCGGGTGAATGTTGATGTCAATCCAGGAACCCACGCGAAAATTTCAACCGGTCAGCGCGACACCAAATTCGGCATCTCAACTGATCAGCGCGAAGCAAGCGACCTTTATCGGGTTCTGTGCGATGACCCACATATCCGGCCTGCCGGTCTGGCCGTTCATATCGGATCACAAATTCGCAATCTCGCACCTTTTGAAGCAGCTTATTCGGCGCTTTTGACGCTTGCCAATGAATTGCGCAATGCCGAAATGCCGGTGCCGAATCTTGATCTTGGTGGCGGCATTGGGGTTGATTATGACATGGCTGGCCCCACCGATTTCACCGCCTATGGCAAGCTGGTCGAACGTCTTTTCAAGGATCAGGGCTTTACCCTTGGCTTCGAGCCAGGCCGCGCCATCATTGCCAATAATGGCGTTCTGGTGACCAAGGTTATTTACGTCAAACAGGGCGATAATAAGCGGTTTGTCATTGTCGATGCAGCGATGAATGACCTGTTGCGGCCAACCTTGTATGAAGCGCATCACGCCATTTGGCCAATTACCGCGCCACAGCCATCAATCGGCAAGGCCGATATTGTTGGGCCTGTTTGCGAAACCGGTGACTATCTTGGCCTTGACCGCGATATGCCCAATCTGGCAAATGGCGATGCGTTGGCGGTAATGTCGGCTGGTGCGTATGGTGCGGTCATGGCGTCAAGCTATAACAGCCGGTCACCCGCCGCCGAAGTGATGGTTCTTGACGGTAAAGCACATCTATTGCGCGGCGCAAGACCCATTGCCAAAATGATCAATGATGAATCAATTCCCGATTTTACCGCAGCGGCAAAAAACTGATCCCTAGTCAAAAATAGGCCATGAAATTGGGGTGACGCTGACTTCGGCCTTGGCACTTGAATCAATATCAAGCTGTACGAAAAACGGGCTTTGCTGATTGGCGGCAATGATCCAGTCATCAAGCCTGATTGCGGTTTCGTTCAAAATCATCCCATCTGGACGCGTGACCCGAACTCGCAATGGCGCAGGATGCCCAGACCAAGATCCAACATTGCGAAGCGCGCCGCGAAGACGATCAACGCGGAAAATCGTACGCATTGCGGGCAGGTCAGCAGCATGGCAGCCTCTTGGTTTAGCGTTTGCTAATTTGTTTTTACTGCAAGCAAGGTTTTGCACAAATAGCCCAATCGCGAATTTGGCTAGCCATTCTGGCCGAATTCATATTATCAATAGCCTTATGATGCGGTTTAGAACAGTTTCATTGGCACAGACCAACATGGCGGCAAAATCACTATTGATCGTCCTGCTTCTTGGATGCGCCTTTTTTATGGCTGGCCTTCAGCATTTTGTGCTTACCCTTCCCAAACCAGTGCCCCCCACCACTGCCAGTACCACTGCCAGTACCACCGCCACCGCCACTGACGGCATTGTTGTGATCACCGGCGGCCAACAACGGCTTGCCGATGGGTTTAATCTGTTACAAAGCGGTGCCGGCAAAGCGCTTTTAGTATCGGGTGTCGGGCAAGGGGTCAGCAAAACCATTCTTGCCGATGAATTGAAATTAAACCCGCGTGAAACAGCTCTTCTTACATGCTGCGTCACGCTGGAATTTCAGGCAGGCGATACAAGGGAAAATGCGGTAGCCGCCGGCAAATGGGCGCAGGAAAACGGGTTCACATCATTGCAATTGGTAACGGCGAATTATCATATGCCCCGCGCCAAAGCCATTTTCACCCGAACATTACCCGATATTGCACTGTCTTACTGGCCGGTCAGCCCCAATGATCTTGATCTGGATGTCTGGTGGAAAACCCCGCCAATCATCCGGCTTTTAGCCCGCGAATATGCAAAATATCTAACCGAGCCAATAGCCAATCTAATCCTGACCCGCATCAATGATTGATCGCCGGATTTCGCGGGTGCGCGAAAATAATGCTTCCAGCTTGTCTCCTTCTTGCCAGCGAATGGCGCGTTGAAGATAGCTAAGATCCTCGGAAAAACGCTGCAGCATCTCAAGAACAGCTGTGTCATTATTCAAAAACACATCACGCCACATCACCGGATCAGACGCGGCAATGCGGGTAAAATCGCGGAATCCTGACGCTGAAAAACGGATCACATCATTTTTAAGCTGCGTTTCCAAATCGACAGCAGTGCCAACAATCGTATAGGCAATCAAATGCGGCAGATGCGAGGTGAGCGCCAACACCTTGTCATGATAATCGGGGCTCATCCGCTCGGTTACTGAACCAAGACCAGTGATGAAAGATTCAAACCGCACAATATCGGCTTCATCAGCGTCAAGCGGCAGAATAATCCAATAACGTTCATCAAAAAGCGATTCAAATCCGGCACCCGGTCCTGAATGTTCGGTTCCGGCAAGCGGATGCGACGGCAACCAGATAATATCATCGCGCAAATGCGGGGCAACATCGCGAACAACCGATCGTTTGGTTGATCCGGTGTCGGTTAGTACCGCGCCCGATTTCATATGGGGCACAATCTGTTCAGCGATTTTACCAACCGCGCCAACCGGCACCGCCAAAATGACGAGATCGGCATCAGCAACCGCATGCACCGCGTCCGCCTCGAATGAATCGACAAGCTGGAGGCGCGCAACCGCTGTCGCCACTTCGGGCGATTGGTCACTGCCAATAATCGTTGTCGCAAGCCCGCCGCGCCGCGCCGCAAGCGCAATTGACGCGCCAATCAGCCCCATGCCAATCACCGCTACCTTGTCGTAAATCACTGTCATTCTTCTGCTTTCATTCCATATCTTTGCTGTTCAGCCATCAAGCTTTGCTAGTGTCTAACGTGCATAGATTCCAACAAGGCGGGCTTCGCGCGGCAGATCGGCTGGCGCATCAACCACAGCGTCATTGCCATGATGGCCATCAATCATTGTCAGGGCAAAACCATCTGCCGCTGGCACAGCATAAAGGCTCATGTCATCACCTGACGGGTCTGGCAAGTAATCGGCGATAATATAGGCGGGATGCAAGGATGGCATATCATAAAGTGGGGTGCGAGCAATGATCGAAAGATGCTGGTGCTGATCCAGCGCGCCTAAAAGCGCCTTGATGTCATGATTGGCAGGCACCAACCCATAACGGCATTGCCCTGATGCGACCGCATCCAACAATCGCGTCATTTGGTCAAAGCTTTTTGCCACAAGCGCGCTTCCCATATGCCAAGCGGCAGCCGGCATAACCATGTCATGGACGGCAAAGGCCAGCGCGCCATTTTGCCGGCTTAGGCTGGCGGCCATTATCTGTCGCCACACACCTAGAATAACCGACGGTGATAAATCATGGCCATTGGCCCTGCTGTTGATCACAAGCTGACGCACCAAGGCAGCCTCGCGCCCCGGGCGAAACGCTACGGCACCGTTTTTGGCGGCAATCACCTGATCGGATAATTTCATGCGCTTGGCCAAGGCCTGTAAAATCTCATTATCAAGATTATCGATGGCACTTCGCAATTGGTTCAAATCTTCACTCATACCCAATGTTCCCAGCCTTCTAAACCAATATCCTTCGATCAAGGCCATGCTGTGCGGTTTTCAGCCAGATATGGCCGCGGCCGCGACTCAAATTTTTGACGACAACGCCCCGCGAGATTGCCCCACCAAGACAGGCGCAGCGGCGGTTTCACCGCGGTGCAGTCTACTTGTCTTTCCCGAAGGTGCATAGAGCATTTTATCAGCCTCGACAAGAAGAACGCCGCCCATTGCTGGCCACCAGCGACTGCCGATTCGCTCAATCGCTGGCGCAAAACGCTGAAAAAGCGGACCCGCCAAAGGCGGCATAAATGCAATTCGGCGGGTTTGGCGCGGGATAAATCCATGTCCCTGCAATAATTGGCGAAGCTGGCGGCCGGAATAGGGACGGCCATGCCCAAACGGCGTGCGTTCGGCCTTGGCCCAAAGCCCGCTTCGGTTTGGCACAATCACCAGTAATCGTCCGGCACCATCAAGAACCCGCCAGCATTCATCAAGACATTGCCCGGGATCATGCTCAAATTCCAAAGCATGAACCAGCAAAAGACGGTCAAGATGGACATCGGGAAGCGGTAGATTTAGCGGATCGACAAGACAATTGCGAACCGATGATGATTTTGGCCAAGAGGCCGCACCTCGGCGCGCTGGCATAAGCCCAAGAGGTATTGGCTGCTTCGGATCAAGAAAAGGCTGGGCATATCCTAAAAAGGCCGATGACAAGGGTGATCCGGCATGCCAGAACAAGTCAAGCTGACGCCGAATGAGATCAGCAACCATTTGCCCAAGCCGCGCTTGATAAAACCGTTTAAATTCGACGATATCATCATACATCCGGCCTTAACTCCCTTTGCTGCACTGCATTTGTTTTGTCAGGAATTAAGACATATAGTGCAAAAAATTATTTTGCACTGCAACATTGCGTCTTTGGCAAACATTTGCTAGCCATGTCGCCTTACGCCATTTCCGAGATGTTTATGACGCCAAAACAAGCCGCAAATCAAGTGGTCATCCGCAAATATGCGAATCGCCGCCTCTATGACACCAACGCATCACGATACGTCACCATCGATGATTTAAAATTGATGGTGAAAAACAGCCTTGATTTTCGGGTTGTTGCCGCGAAAAATGGCCAAGATCTAACGCGGTTCACCCTTGTTCAGATCATTCTTGAAATTGAATCGGAAGGTCACAAACTGCTTCCCATTGGCGTTTTGCAGCAGCTTATCCGCTTTTATGGTGACAAGATGGAGCCTATTTTATCGCGCTATCTCGAACGGTCGATGAACGCATTTCTTGATCATCAAGGCCAAGCCGAAGACGCGCTTGGAGCCAGTTTTGACGCCATCCGCAGCAACGGCAACGGCACAGCAGCAGCCAAGAATGTGGCCTCAACGGATAATCTACAGCTCATTCGCGATGAATTTGACCAATTAAAGGCCAAGCTCGATCAGCTTGACTAGATCCGGCTACAGGTTGCTCAGCTGATAGGCGATGCTTTCACAATCATCATAGGCATCAGGTTTGGCTGTTCGAATCCGAACCGATTGCACATCATCCAATGCCCGTAACGCGTCAAACAAGGTTCGCGCCAAGGTTTCTTGAAGATCATAATGACGCGCCGAAACAATGTTTAAAATCGTTTCGCGAATAAGGTCGTAATTCAATGTGCTATCAACCTTGTCATCAACAGGCTCGGTTGCCGGATAAAGCCGCAATTCAGCGTCAATTTTGATCCGTTGCGTGTTGGCACGCTCGGCGTCATAGATGCCAATCGAAGCTTGGCATTCCAAACCGTGTAAAACAAACCGCCGGTCCATGCCCCAACTCCAAAATATCCAAATCGCCTCAAAGGCTATTGACCACCCAATCAGGACGAATTTCGCAAGCCGTACAATAAGGTAATGCTGCGCGTGACCGAAACAATCCATGACCAGTGACCAGAACGCTTGTCATGCCAGCGGCATTCCCCCCGAGTATATCAGTATGCAAGCTATCACCAACCATGGCAATGCGTTTACGATTTAGCGGCTGATCAAGCAATCTTGCCATCCGCGCCAGCGCCAAATCAAAGGCGGGTTGATAGGGTTTGCCATACCATCTGACATCAATCTCTATTGCGCGAATCGTCGCCTGTTGCATCATGCGGGCTGCCCAATAGCCCGGCTCAGCGGAAAATTGGTCATTGGCCTGCGGCGCGGTGACATCGGGGTTAGCGATATGAACCGGACGTGGACGCGCCATCATCGCCGCCTCAAAAGCTGCCTGATCCGACTCACCCCATTCGATCGCCCCCAAAAACACAAAAGCATCGGCCCGCGTCCAAAAATCATCATCACGGCCGTAAATCATTATATTTTTGCCAACAAGCGGTTCAATCACACGCCCAAAACAACCAATAACGTCATCAGTAGCCAAGGGCGCTTCGGGCGATCCGGCAAGCTGGGCAACAAGCGCATCACGGCTGGATAAAACATCGTCGCGCTTGATCGGAAGCTGCCAGTCCTGATATTTCGCAAATGCGCGTTCGGCTGGAAAACTGCCGCCATTGGTCAGAACCAGCACCGGCTTGGCTTTGCTGGCAGCCGCATCAAGCAATGTTTTAATTCCCTCAATCGGGCCATCACCAATATTGATGACGCCATAGCCGTCAAGCACCAGCCCGTCAAATTCATCCAAAATATCAATAAGCCGAAGCGCTGTTTGGCATGCGCCATCCCTGCCCGCCACTGGCATGATTGGCCGCAAAGCCTGGTAGATTGCCATCACCGCATCAAGGCCAAGCCCATCTGCAGCCGGAATCTTGACATGCTTAATCTCGACCTGCTTTATTTCAGCCAGCACGGCGATACCCTCTTTGCACCTGATTTATGACGATGGGTAAATCCCATCATCGGCGGAGCATAGAGATAAACAGCCTAATTTTCCAGTCGCGCCGCGGTGATGAATTGTTTGAACGCCTCACACCAGATTACCACCGCATCATATTCATCAAGATCAATTGCTGGCGCAAGATACAGCCGGTAATCAGGGCCGGGCGAAATTGTGCCATCAAGCCGAAAATAGCGGCACGCCCAGCCTTTGCACAAATCCAGCTAAACATAGCTAGCGGCTCCGATGCCGCCGTGATGACATAACATCATCCTTGCCTCCTTTGATATTTGCTTTATCCGGCGATGGCGCCGATTTCACACCAATCCGTAACATGACAGCCAAGCCAGCCTTATTCATGCCCCTATCAAGGTGGCTATTGGTATTTTCTGTCAAGTTGGCGTGTCCCATTTTCGGCGCATCAGAAAAGTTTTTTCTTGCCTGCAAATCATACCCATAAGATGCTTTTATAACGGTGCGTTTCGGCACCGTAAAACAACAGGCTTGGCGGTTCGCATTATGAAACTTCAAACGATTGAAACACATATTGTAAAAACGCCGCCACCGGGCTTTGGCGGTCGTTATTTCATTTTTGTGGTTTTGCAAACCGCCTGCGGCATTCGCGGATATGGCGAAATCTATGCTGCCAGCTTTGCCCCCGAAACAGTGTCGACGATGGCGGCAGATGTGTTTGGCCGGTATCTTGAAGGTCAAAACCCATTTGAAATTGAACGATTCTGGCGGCGCGCCCATGGATCGGGATTTTCGCACCGACCCGACCCTTCCATGCAGGGCGTTGTCAGCGGGCTGGAAATGGCCTGCTGGGATATTGTTGGCAAGGCGCTTGACCGGCCTGTCTATGACCTTCTTGGGGGCAAGGTGAATGAGCGGCTGCGAACCTATACCTATCTTTACCCGCGTGCCGATCAGGATGCAGTCAGCTTTTATAATGATGCCAGCGCCAGTGCCGAAGCTGCAGCAGGTTATGTCAGTGATGGCTTTACCGCTGTCAAATTTGATCCGGCTGGCCCCTACAGTGTTTTTGATGGTCGCCAGCCAGATTTGGACGCGCTTCGCCGGTCGGAAGATTTCTGCCGCGAGATTCGGGCGACGGTTGGCGATCGCGCCGATCTGCTGTTTGGCACGCATGGCCAATTTACCCCGGCTGGGGCGATCCGGCTTGCCAAGCGGCTCGAAGCCTTTGACCCGTTATGGTTTGAAGAGCCAACACCGCCTGATATGCCCGAAGCGATGGCCAAAGTGGCAAGCGCCACCTCAATTCCAATCGCCACTGGCGAACGGCTTTGCAGCAAATATGAGTTTTCGCGCGTCCTGCAATGCGGGGCAGCCGCGATTTTGCAGCCGAATCTTGGGCGTGCTGGCGGGATTTTAGAGAGCAAGAAGATTGCCGCCATTGCCGAGCCTTACTATGCACAGATTGCCCCGCATCTTTATTGCGGGCCGGTTGTTGCCGCTGCCAATATCCAGCTTGCCGCCTCAATTCCCAATTTCCTGATTCTCGAATCAATCCAGAAAATGGACGGTTTTCACGCCTCGTTGCTTACCAAACCGCTTTGCTGGGAAGATGGTCACATCATTCCGCCAACGACGCCCGGGCTTGGCATTGAATTAAATATGGACGTTGTTGCCCAAAACCCGTGGGACGGCTCACGGCTACATCTTGAAATGGCACAGCATCCCTTTGATCCGGGGCGCGACGGCCCCTTTGCCGGCGGCTAGTTGGCGGTGGCAATATGGCCGTTGATGTTGTGGTGAAACCGGCTGCCAATCGCCATCGCAAGCATCACCAGCCACAGCCCGCTCGAAACCAAGACAACGACGCGGCGTAAAACCATGATAGAAAAGGGGAACAAAAGCATCTGGACACTTGACAGCGAGGCCGCAAAGCGTATATTCCAGCCCGCTGTTGCGCTTTAACATTTTTGTATGGGCGCCGCTGCCCAATTGGTAGGGAAAAAGCGACTGGCCGGAAACCCCGTCCACAGCTGATGAGATGATTTTGGTGACTAAAGGCTTTTGCGGCTATCGAGGGTCCTTCGCCACCAAACTGTTTAGGTAAGGAAGATCGCCATGTACGCTTTGGTGAAGACCGGTGGCAAACAATATCGCGTTTCAAAGGATGACACCATTCTGGTGGAACGTCTGTCCGCTGAAGAAGGCGAGCAAATCATTTTGAACGACATCGTCATGCTTGGCGATGGCGACAAGGTTATGATTGGTGCACCGCTTGTTGATGGCGCTGGCGTCAGCGCAACGGTTGTTCGCCAGACACGCGGACCAAAAATCATCATCTTCCGCCGCAAGCGCCGGAAAAACCATCGGCGTACCCAAGGTCATCGTCAGGATTTAACCCTGCTGAAGATCAATGATATTGCCGAAGATGCAAAAAGCCTGAAAATAGCAAAACCTGCTGCCAAGGCTGCGCCAAAAAAAGCTGCTGCAAGTGACGCGCCTACCGAGAAGGCCGCCGCACCAAAAGCCGCCGCCGCGAAAAAAGCTGCACCCAAGGCCGCCGCTGCGAAAAAGCCAGCTGCAAAAAAAGCCGCACCTAAGGCCGCCGCTGCGAAAAAGCCAGCTGCAAAAAAAGCCGCAAAAAAAGATTAGATAAAGACGATGCCGCAATCGCGGTTACGAACAGATAGAAGGTTGGTAGAAAATGGCACATAAAAAAGCAGGCGGTAGTTCCAGAAACGGTCGCGACTCGGCTGGCCGCCGACTTGGTGTAAAGAAATTTGGCGGTGAGAGCGTTCTTGCTGGCAATATTATTGTTCGCCAGCGCGGAACCAAAGTGAATCCCGGACAAAATGTTGGCATGGGCAAAGATCACACATTATTTGCACTGATCGAAGGCAAAGTTGCTTTCCGTGAAAAATCAGGTGGCAAGATGTTTGTGGCTGTCGAGCCGATGGCTGAGGCTGCTGAATAGCGCCTTTGGCATCAAAATGATGCATAGGGGGCGGGTTATTCCGGCAGCCGTGCAGTGATTTAAGGGGGATGACAATTGTTATTCCCCTTTTATTTATCGGGTGACATATATTGCTACGGTAACGCCATGATGGGCATAGCAAATGGCGTTGATCAGCTTACCGCATCAAACCCCCGAATGATAAATCGGAACCGTTGTAATGAAATTTCTTGATCAGGCGAAAATCTACACCCGTTCAGGGCATGGCGGGCCGGGGGCAATCAGCTTTCGGCGCGAAGCGCATGTGCCTTTGGGCGGGCCTGATGGCGGCGATGGCGGGCGTGGCGGCGATATTGTGGCAATGGCGGTGAATGGTTTGAACACGCTTATTGATTATCGCTATCAACAGCATTTCAAAGCAGAATCGGGTCGTCCGGGTGCCGGACGTGATCGCAGCGGTGCGTCTGGCAAAGATGTGATCATGCGGCTGCCGATTGGAACACAAGTCCTATCGGATGATCAGCAAACCGTACTTGCCGACCTGACCTATGAGGGACAGACCATCATTCTTGCCAAGGGCGGTACCGGCGGTAAGGGCAATGCCTTTTTCAAATCAGCGACCAATCGTGCGCCACGGAAATCACAACCTGGCGAAGACGGTCAGGAAATGTGGGTCTGGCTGCGGCTGAAACTGATTGCCGATGCCGGGCTTCTTGGCATGCCAAACGCCGGAAAATCAACCTTCCTAAGCGCGGTTTCAGCAGCGCGTCCCAAAATTGCCGATTATCCTTTTACCACGCTTCATCCCAATCTTGGCGTTGTTGGCATTGATGGCAAGGAATTTGTCATGGCTGATATTCCAGGGCTGATCGAGGGGGCGCATGAAGGCGCGGGGCTTGGACATCGGTTTTTGGGGCATGTCGAACGCTGCCGGATTTTGCTGCATCTGATTGATGCCACTGGCGAAGATCCTGTTGCCGCATGGAAAATGCTTCGCAATGAGCTCAAAGCCTATGGCGGCGATCTTTATGACAAGCCGGAAATTGTCGGGCTGACCAAATTGGACGCAACGCCAGAAGATTACGCTGCCGATCTTGCCATTGCTTTGCAAGAAGCGGGCGCAGGACAAGTACTGGCGTTATCGTCAGTTACCGGAAGCGGCGTCACAACGATGCTTCGCCAGCTTATCAATGTGATTGAAACAAGTCGGGCCAAAGAAGCGGAGCCCGAAGAGACTGTGCCATGGTCACCGTAACATCAGCGTCTCAAAACCATATTTTTGATGATGCTAAAATCATCGTTATCAAGGTTGGGTCATCCCTTCTTGTTGACGAAGACCAAAACGCCATTAATTCAGCGTGGCTAAGCGGTATCGCCACCGATATTGCGCTGCTAAAGGCGGCTGGAAAAGATGTTGTGGTGGTATCAAGCGGGGCCATCGCGCTTGGACGGCGTTTGCTGAAAATAAATCGCAATAAATTGAAATTGCAGGAAAAACAGGCAGCTGCGGCAACGGGGCAAGTCTTGCTGGCGCATGCATGGATGGACGCGCTTGGTGCACATCAGGTGCAAACAGCGCAAATTTTGCTGTCGCCTGATGATACCGAAACAAGACGCAAACATCTTAATGCCCGCACCACGATGATGGCGCTTTTACAGCTCAATGCCGTTCCGGTGGTCAATGAGAATGACACGGTTGCCACGGCGGAAATTCGCTTTGGCGATAATGATCGATTGGCGGCGCGTGTCGCCGCGATGATTGGGGCTGATGTGCTGGTTCTTCTGTCGGATGTTGATGGGCTTTATACGGCCAATCCGAATGGCGACAATAGCGCAACCCATATTGGCGAGATTGCGCAAATCACCCCTGACATCATGGCCATGGCAGGGCCGGCCAATGCCGCCTATGCTTCGGGCGGTATGGTAACCAAGCTGGAGGCGGCGCGCATTGCCACATCGGCCGGTTGTCAGATGATTATCTGCAATGGACAAAGCCCAGCGCCTTTATCACGGCTGGAAGCCGGGGCAAAATGCACCATCTTTGCCGCAACGTTAAGCCCGCATACCGCCCGAAAACAATGGATTGCCGGCGCGCTAACCCCCAAAGGGACAATCCGCATTGATGATGGGGCGGCACGCGCGCTTCGCGCCGGACGATCACTTTTGCCAGCAGGCGTTATCGCTGTTAATGGGCAATTTGAACGTGGCGATTTGATCGAGATCGAAGATCGCACCGGTCTGGTCATCGGGCATGGCTTGTCAAGCTATGGTCATAAAGACGCCATGGCGATTCGCGGTCACAAAAGCAATGAAATCGAATCCGTGCTAGGCTATCGCGAACGTGACGAAATGATCCATGCCGATAATCTGGTCATGAGTGACAGCTAGGGCAAAACACAAGCTAGATAAATATGGGCTGAAAAACAAGGCCGAAAAGCAGGCTAAAAAGTGAGAAAGATATGGCGCAGCAATTAGACAAAATCAGTGATGCCACCGCCCTGATCGGGGCGATGGTCACACGGTCACGCGCCGCGCAATCCGTTCTTGGCAAAAGTGATTTTGCGTCAAGATGCGCCGCCTTGCAAGCCGCAGCCGATCAGATTCGCAGCCAATCCGCCGCCATTCTTGAGGTCAATGCCAAAGATGTTGCCGCGGCCAAGGCAAGCGGCATTAGCGGTGCCTTTATCGACCGGTTAACGCTGAATGACGAACGCGTTGAAGCGATGGCAACCGGCCTTGAAGCGATGGTTCGCCTGACCGATCCAATTGGCTATGAATTGGCGCGATGGCAACAGCCAAACGGGCTTGATATTGCGCGGGTGTCAACGCCGCTTGGCGTGATTGGCATCATTTACGAATCACGGCCAAATGTCACAATTGATGCGGCTGGGTTATGTATTATCGCTGGCAATGCTGCCATTTTACGCGGCGGTAGTGATAGCCAGCTTACCGCCAGCCTGCTTGCCGCCATCATGGGTGATGGGCTTGCTGCGGCTGGCCTGCCGCGCGATGCGGTGCAGATGGTGCCAACAACCGACCGGCAGGCCGTTGGTGCCATGCTTGGCGCAGTTGGCGGCATTGATGTGCTGATTCCCCGTGGTGGACGCTCGCTTGTCGAACGCGTTCAAACCGAAGCGCGTGTTCCGGTTTTTGCTCATCTTGAAGGCATTTGCCATCTTTATATCCATGCTGATGCCGACCCGGATAAGGCGCGGCAGATTGCGTTAAATGCCAAAATGCGGCGAACCGGCATTTGTGGCGCGACTGAAACATTGCTTATTGATGCCGCCATTGCCGATGATCTTCTTGGCGCGATTGCCAATGATCTTTTGGCGGCTGGCTGTACGCTTCGCGGTGATGCGGCGGCATGTGACCTTGTGCCGGCGATGTCCCCTGCCACCGAAACCGATTTTTACACCGAATATCTGGATGCAATTCTATCGGTTGCCATTGTCGATAATATTGATTCGGCCATTGCCCATATCGCCAAATATGGATCGGCGCATACTGATGCGATTATCACCGAATCAGCCGCTGCCGCAGCGCAGTTTTTTGCCGAGGTCGACAGCGCGATTGTTATGCATAACGCCTCGACACAATTTGCCGATGGCGGCGAATTTGGCATGGGCGCCGAAATTGGCATTGCCACTGGGCGATTACATGCGCGTGGGCCTGTTGGCGCGGCGCAATTAACCAGCTTTAAATATGTTGTTCGTGGCAATGGCCAGACACGCAGCTAGCCATCATCAAATGCCGTTGCTGTTTCACAGCCGGACAAACCTGAAAATTGGTCTTGTTGGTGGCTCGTTCAATCCGGCGCATGATGGCCATATTCATGTTGCGCTTGAGGCGCGTCGTGCCTTGAATCTTGATCAAATCTGGTGGCTTGTCAGCCCGCAGAATCCACTCAAAAGCACCGCCGGCATGGAATCACTTGCCATAAGGCTGGCACATGCTCGTAAAATTGCCGCGCCCTATCCGTTTATGCGGGTTTTGAGTCCGGAGGCTGGGCTACCCCAAAACTATACCTACAACACATTGACTTATTTGAAAAAAACAATGCCGCTAGCGCGTCTTATATGGGTCATGGGCGCGGATAATCTGGATCAGTTTTCGCGCTGGCACCGGCACCAAGATATGATTCGGCTACTACCCATTGCCGTTATTGACCGTCCAAGCTATTCTATGAAAGCTATAGTGGCTGGTCGGTGGTTGCTAGGACGGCGTTATCGCGTTGCAAAAATGCGCCACGCCATTGCAACGCGATCTTTGAAACTGCCGAGCTGGTGCTTTATAGCTGGACAACGTCACGCGGCTTCGGCCACGGAGATAAGGCAGCAAGCGCAAAGCGCAAATGCCTAAATCCGACCGGAGCCCGCAACAAAGGGGCTTGAACATTTTGACAGGAGATACCCATTTCTAAAGCGCAAACTGCATTAAACGCAGACCAGATCCTTCGTTTGATCACAACCTCTCTTGACGACGACAAAGCCGAAAATATCCTGACAATCCCGTTACAAGGCAAATCCGCAATGGCCGATTATATGGTTGTTGCGTCAGGGGCATCATCTCGGCAGGTTGCCGCCATGGCAGAACATCTTGAATTCAAGCTAAAACAGGAAAAGGTCGATATTCTCGGCCTTGAAGGTCTGCGACAAGCCGATTGGGTGCTGCTTGATGCCAATGATGTGATCGTTCATATCTTCCGTCCTGAAGTGCGTGACTTTTACGGGCTTGAGCGGATGTGGGTCGATGATATGTCGGCCGAAATTGTCAAGGTTGGCGGCGACGCCTAAACGCATCGCTCAAATGGCAAGAGGCGAATTGGAGCCGATCAATGCAGCTGTTTATTCTCGCCGTTGGTAAGGGTCGCGCTTCGCCTGAAAATACGCTAACGCAAGGCTGGCTGTCGCACTTGCCGCAGGGCGGCAGCCTGATTGAAGTTGAATCCAAATTCCCCCCCGGCCAAAAACGAACCGATGATGAATCGAGCCGCCTGTTGCGCGCCATGCCTGATGGTGCTGCCCTGGCGGTTCTTGACCCACGCGGCAAGGATCATTCATCTGAAGATCTGGCTGCCTTGATCAGCACATGGCGTGATGGCGGTTTTGCGGCAGCCTGTTTTGCCATTGGTGGGGCTGATGGCCATGCTGATATGATGCGCCAAAAGGCCGAACGCAGCATTTCCTTTGGCCGCGCCACATGGCCACATATGTTGTTTCGAGCCATGCTTGCCGAACAGCTATATCGGGCAAGCGCGATTTTGGCAGGTCATCCCTATCATCGTGGCGATTAACCAGCTCGCCATCGCATCGTGACACCGCGCCAGCCCTGATTATTTTGGCAACCCTCTTTAAACGCTTGGTTTACGGTAAAACGCCCTGTTTAGGGGGCAGCACAGTTTAACTGTACATCAATCAATGCTGAGATTATAAGATCGTCATGGTCACTTATCACCCCTCGCACGGCCCGGTTGTCCTGTGCATCATGGATGGCTGGGGTCATCGTGCCGAGCCCGAAAATAACGCCGTTGCACTTGCCAAAACGCCAGTGTTTGACGCGCTGATGGCAAGTCAGCCACATAGCTTTCTTGCCGCATCTGGCGTTGATGTTGGCTTGCCTGATGGACAGGTTGGCAATTCCGAAGTTGGGCATATGAATATTGGTGCAGGCCGTGTGGTGATGCAGGATTTACCGCGGCTGAACGCCGCTGTTAAAGATGGGTCGCTGGCCGCGCATCCCGATCTAATCACACTTGCGGCAAAGCTGCGGGCATCGGGCGGCACGGCGCATGTCATGGGGCTTTTATCACCAGGCGGCGTGCATGCGCATCAAGACCATTTTCTGGCTGTCATAACAGGGCTGGTTGCAGCTGGTGTTCCGGTGGCTGTGCATGGCTTTACCGATGGCCGTGATACATTACCGCAAGCCGCAAAACAGGATTTACCCGATTTTGTGGCTGCCTTGCCAAAAGGTGCCTTCATCGCCAGCCTGATCGGCCGCTATTTCGCCATGGATCGTGATCGCCGCTGGGAGCGCACACAGGCCGCCTATGACGCCATTGCAGGCTCACGCGCACCGATCTTTGCCATTGACGCGCTAACGGCGCTTGAGGCGGGCTATGGGCGTGATGAGGGTGATGAATTCATCACCCCAACCGTGATTGACGGCTATCAGGGCATGCGCGATGGCGATGGCATCGTGATGATGAATTTCCGCGCCGATCGCGCCCGCCAGCTGTTGAATTGTTTTTGTGATCCGGCCAGCACTGGCTGCACCACCCAGCCGGTCACTTTTGTTGGCATGGCAGGCATGACCAGCTATTCGAAATCGCTTGATGATCATATGGTGACGCTTTATCCGCCAATGGAATTGCATGACACGCTTGGCGAGATCGTGGCGCGTGCCGGCAAACGGCAGCTTCGGCTTGCCGAAACCGAAAAATACCCGCATGTGACTTTTTTCTTTAATGGTGGCGAAGAGGCACTGCAACCGGGCGAAGATCGCGAGATGGTCGCCTCGCCATCGGTTGCAACCTATGACCTGCAACCCGAAATGAGCGCGCGTGATGTTCTACAAACCGCGCTGACCAGCCTTCATGCCAAGGCTCATGATCTGTTGATTATCAATTTTGCCAATCCTGACATGGTTGGTCATACAGGCGATCTTGACGCTGCCATTCGCGCGGTTGAAACCGTTGATCATTGTGTTGGTCAATTGGTTGCGGCGCTTGGGGATGCTGATGGGCAAATGCTGCTAACCGCCGATCATGGCAATTGCGAATTAATGTGGGATGGCGCGGCCGAATCACCGCATACCGCCCATACCACCAATCTTGTGCCATTGATTTTGGTCAATGGTCATGCCAACACAACAATTGCCGATGGCCGACTTGCCGATCTTGCGCCAAGCTTGCTTGCCATGATGGGCATTGCCAAGCCTGCATTAATGACCGGAAACTGTCTTTTATCACCTGAAAAGCCATAAGCGCATTTGGTCATAACGCAATCCTGCCATGATCTTGCGCAATCTTTGGAAATGGCAATATTGGTTGGGGTTGTATGCAACGGCATTGACTGGCACGATATGCAAGCCGTGATATAAGAAAACAGCACCGCGGTATTTACGCTGGTTTGGTGAATATGGTTTCGGGTTAAATATGTTTACGGGATATTAGGAGCAGTCATAAATGCAAATCGTCAGCTTTCTTTCAACGCAGGGGCGCCGTATGCGTTATGCAGCCTTGCCATTTATTTGCGGCGCGGTGATTGCCGGATTGGCCATCCCCACCCTGACAATTGCCCAATCAGGCAAGAATGATGCGGTATATCGCCAGCTTGGGCTTTTTGGCGATATCTTTCAGCGCGTTCGCGAAAGCTATGTTGATGAGGTTGATGATAAGGATCTTGTCGAAGCGGCCATCAATGGCATGCTGACCTCTCTCGATCCCCATTCGTCATTTCTGAACAATGATCATTTCAGCGATATGCAAGTTCAGACCAAAGGCAAATTTGGCGGGCTTGGGATTGAAATCACCATGGAAGATGGTGTGATCAAGATCGTGTCGCCAATTGATGACACGCCCGCCGCCGAAGCCGGATTACAACCTGAAGATTTGATCATCGCCGTTAATGATGAACCAATCCGCGGCATGACCCTAAGCGATGCGGTTGACCGGTTACGCGGCGAAGTTGGCTCAAGCGTTACGGTTACGATCAAACGCGGTGCCAAAGACCCATTTGACGTTACCCTCAAACGCGACACGATCAAAATTCGTTCGGTACGCGCCAAAATGTTTGACGGTATTGGCTATTTGCGAATCACCACTTTTTCTGAGCAGACCACACCCGGCCTAACCAAAGAAGTCGATAAAATGTTCCGTGAGCATGGCCAAGATTTGAAAGGCTTTATTCTGGATTTGCGCAACAATCCGGGCGGTTTGCTGAATGAAGCCATTTCGGTAAGTGATGCGTTTCTTGAAAAGGGTGAAATTGTCTCAACACGCGGCCGCCGTGCCGAAAATGCCAGTCGCGCCTATGCCCGGCCGGGGGATATTGCCAATGGCCTTCCCCTTGTTGTGCTGATTAATTCTGGATCGGCATCAGCATCTGAAATTGTTGCAGGGGCGTTAAAAGATCATCGCCGTGCGGTTCTTCTTGGCACGCGTTCATTTGGCAAAGGATCGGTGCAAACGGTGATTCCGGTTTCGGGCAATAGCGCCATGCGGTTGACCACAGCGCGTTATTACACCCCATCAGGCGTTTCAATTCAGGCCACAGGAATCAGCCCAGATATTGAGGTGGCGTTGGCACGGATTGAAACTTTGGATGGTGGCGATACGCGCGAAGAAGATTTGAAAGGCGCTCTTGATAATGCCAAAGATGGCAAAGAAGGCGAACCGGCCAATGCCGAAAAGCCCGATGTTACGCCAGCCACTGACCAGTCAAAGATTGATTATCAGCTTGCGCGTGCGCTTGATTTGATCCGCGGCGTCTCTATTTTTACTGATGTAAAATCTGGATCTTAACCATGCGTGTCATTCCCTATGATGAACGGCCTTACCGGCCCTGCGTTGGCATCTTTTTAATCAATGATGCCAAGCAGGTTTTTGGGGGTCGCCGCATCGACGGCCGCGCCGAAGCATGGCAAATGCCGCAAGGCGGAATCGACCCAGGCGAAACAGCAATTGATGCCTGTATGCGCGAAATGGGTGAGGAAATTGGCACATCTTCGGCTGAATTGCTGTGTGAGCATGATGCGTGGCTTTATTACAATATTCCGCTGCCGCTTGCCGACCGGCTATGGCATGGCCAATATAAGGGTCAGAAACAAAAATGGATGGCCCTTCGCTTTACCGGCAAGGATGAAGACATAAACATCAACACCGCCGAACCCGAATTTTGCGAATGGCGCTGGCTAGAACCACATGAATTGGTCAATCTGGCGGTGCCGTTCAAACGCGATGTCTATGATGATGTGCTAAAGGCCTTTTCCGATTTCGTCTAGCCGCCGCTATGCCATACACAAAACCATAAAAAAGGGCCGCCAAACATTTGGCAGCCCTTTTTTTATCTGATGAACAATGGCTAGAGCGCTTCGATGACCGCATTCAAAAACGCAGCTTCTGCCTCATTTACATTGGCCGCTTTTTCTTTTAACGCCGCCGCATCAGCACTGCCAAGATCAATGGCACGCTCGGCCAGAATCGTCACTGATTCGCCCGATACATCAGCAAGACCACCATCAATCATAAAGCGATCGGTGACTTTGCCATCTTCATGCACTTCGACAATGCCGCGTGTCAGATCGGCAAGCAATGGTGCGTGCCGTGGCAACACACCGAACAGACCCTCAACGCCCGGTGCAACAACCATCTGCACAGATTTCTGAGCCATGATGCGAGCTGGTGTTACCAGTTCCAATTGTGTCGTTTCAGCCATGCTAGCGCATCCTTATGCTGGATCGAACAGGGGTGATGCCGTTAGGCAGCGTCCTGAGTGAGTTTCTTGCCTTTTTCGATGGCCTCTTCAATCGTGCCAACAAGATAGAAGGCAGCTTCTGGAAGATGGTCATATTCGCCCTTCAAGATGCCTTCAAAGCCAGCGATTGTATCTTCGAGGCTAACAAGCTTGCCAGGTGCGCCGGTAAAGACTTCGGCAACATGGAATGGCTGTGACAAGAAGCGCTGAATTTTCCGGGCGCGCGCCACAGTCAGTTTATCTTCTTCTGACAATTCATCCATACCAAGAATGGCAATAATGTCCTGAAGTGACTTATATTGCTGCAATACTTCTTGAACTTCACGCGCGATATTATAGTGATGTTCACCAACAATCCGCGGATCAAGCATGCGTGATGATGAATCAAGCGGGTCAACCGCAGGATAAATACCAAGCTCGGCAATCTGACGTGACAAAACAGTGGTGGCATCAAGGTGGGCAAATGATGCTGCCGGTGCCGGGTCAGTCAAGTCGTCGGCAGGAACATAAATCGCCTGAACCGACGTGATTGAGCCTTTATTTGTTGTGGTAATCCGCTCTTGCAGGGCGCCCATGTCGGTTGCCAATGTTGGCTGATAACCCACCGCAGACGGGATACGGCCAAGAAGCGCAGACACTTCTGAACCAGCCTGTGTAAAGCGGAAGATGTTATCAACGAAGAACAGCACATCCTGGCCTTCTTCGTCACGGAAATATTCAGCCAAGGTCAAACCGGTCAAGGCAACACGTGAACGCGCACCTGGAGGCTCATTCATCTGTCCGTAAACAAGCGCGGCTTTTGACCCCGGGCCGTCAGTTTTGATAACGCCTGATTCAACCATCTCGTGATAGAGATCGTTACCTTCACGCGTACGCTCACCAACACCGGCAAACACTGAATAACCACCATGCGCCTTGGCAACGTTGTTGATCAATTCCATGATCAAAACGGTTTTACCAACACCAGCACCACCAAACAGACCAATCTTACCACCTTTGGCATAAGGCGCGAGAAGATCGACAACCTTAATGCCTGTTACCAGAATTTCGGCTTCGGTTGACTGGTCAACATAATCAGGGGCGGCGCGGTGAATTGGATAATATTTCTTTGATTTGACCGGCTGGCCCTCATCAACAGGCTCACCGATAACATTCAAGATACGGCCAAGGGTTTCAGGCCCGACAGGAACCGTGATTGGCGCGCCAGTATCAACAGCTTCGGCGCCGCGAACCAGACCTTCGGTCGAGTCCATCGCGATGGTACGAACAGCGGATTCGCCAAGATGCTGTGCAACTTCAAGCACAAGCCGCTGGCCATTATTGCTGACCTCAAGGGCGTTTAGAATGGCAGGGAGTTCACCGTCAAACTGAACGTCAACAACCGCGCCAATAACCTGACTGATTTTACCAATTGCTTTATTTGCCATGGTCTTCTTACTCCGGGCTAGAACCGTTTTAATTGTGGGCATCATTGCCCTGATCGTTATTTTGCTCAGCTGCTAAATTTAAAGAGCTTCAGCACCTGAAATAATTTCGATAAGTTCATTCGTAATCGCCGCTTGACGTGTTCTGTTGAACACCAATGTCAGACGGTCAATCATATCACCAGCATTCCGCGTGGCGTTATCCATTGCTGTCATCCGCGCGGCAAGTTCGGCCGCAGATGATTCGAGCAATGCACTGTAAATCTGTGTTGAAATGATGCGTGGCAACAGGTTTGCCAGCAATTCATCTTCTTCTGGTTCGTAATCGTAATTTGAACCAGCTTCATCGCCGCCAGCATCACCAACTTCAGCTGGGATCAGCTGGGTCAGTTTGACCTCTTGAGTGATGGCATTAACGAACTTGTTATAGATCATGGTGCAGACGTCAAAATCACCATTTTCAAAACCGCTGCGAACGGTTTCGCCAAGATCAGCCGCATCGGCGAACGCAACCGAGGTCCCTTGAATCCCCTCAAGGCTGGCAATGTAGCTATCGCCAAACTCACGGCGAAGCGCATCGGCAGATTTCCGGCCAACCATCAACAGCTTGACGGTTCTGCCTTCGCCTTGAAGCCGCGCAACTTCGGTACGGGTTTGGCGGGTAATTGACCCGTTAAAACCGCCACAAAGACCGCGATCAGCCGAAATAACAATCAGCAAATGATTTGCTGATTTGCCATTTCCGACAAGCAGAGCAGGTGCCGAGCTGGGATCAGCTTTGGCGGCAAGGTTGGCAATCACACCGCGCATCCGATCGGCATAAGGCCGGCCAGCTTCGGCTGCTTCTTGCGCCCGCCGCAATTTCGCCGCTGCCACCATTTTCATGGCAGCGGTGATTTTCTGCGTGGACTTGACACTGTTAATACGCGTCTTCAAATCCTTCAATGATGCCATTTACCAAACTCCATTTTGCGGTGCGACAGCCCCGCAAACGCATTCACCATTTACGAAAAGCTTTTACCAAAAGCCTCAATCGCTTTTGCCAAATTGTCAGATGTGGCATCTGACAGCGCTTTTTCATCACGGATTGTGTCAAGAACGTCCTGATTATTGCTGCGAAGATGATCAAGAAGACCAGCTTCGAAACGGCCAATATCAGTCACCGCGATCTGATCAAGAAAGCCTTTCACACCGGCGAAAATAACCGCAACCTGCTCTTCAACGAGCATTGGGCTATATTGTGCCTGCTTCAGCAATTCAGTCAGACGCGCACCACGCTCAAGCAATGCCCGTGTTGATGCGTCCATATCTGATGCAAACTGGGCAAAAGCGGCCATCTCACGATATTGTGCCAATTCCAGCTTGATACTGCCGGCAACCTGTTTCATCGCCTTGATCTGCGCGGCTGAACCAACACGGCTCACTGACAAACCGACGTTCACTGCAGGACGGATACCTTTGTAGAACAATTCAGTTTCAAGGAAGATCTGACCATCAGTGATCGAAATCACGTTGGTTGGAATAAAGGCAGACACGTCACCGCCTTGGGTTTCAATCACCGGCAATGCGGTCAATGAACCTGAACCATTATCTGCATTCATTTTCGCGGCGCGCTCAAGAAGACGTGAGTGAAGATAAAAAACATCACCAGGATAAGCTTCACGTCCTGGCGGGCGACGAAGCAAAAGGCTCATCTGGCGATAGGCAACAGCTTGCTTTGACAAATCGTCAAAAACAACAAGCGCATGCATGCCATTATCACGGAAATATTCGCCCATCGCTGCAGCGGTATAAGGGGCAAGGAACTGCATTGGTGCTGGATCCGATGCGGTTGCGGCAACCACAATCGAATATTCCATCGCGCCTTGTTCTTCAAGCGAGCGAACAATCTGGGCAACGGTTGACCGCTTTTGACCAACCGCAACATAGATGCAAAACAATTTCTTGCTGTCATCCTTGCCAGAGGCGTCATTAACCGCCTTCTGGTTGATGAAAGTATCAATCGCAATTGCAGTTTTACCGGTTTGACGGTCACCAATGATCAATTCACGCTGGCCACGGCCAATCGGGATCAAGCTGTCAATCGCTTTCAGGCCAGTCTGCATTGGCTCATGCACTGACTGACGTGGCATAATGCCGGGGGCTTTGACTTCAACGCGGCTGCGTTTGGTGTCTTTTAGCGGGCCTTTGCCGTCAATCGGATTGCCAAGCGCATCAACAACGCGGCCAAGAAGCCCCTTGCCAATCGGCGCATCAACAATCGACGCTGTCCGGCGCACAACATCGCCTTCGCGGATCGAGCGGTCGTCGCCAAAGATAACGATACCCACATTGTCGGATTCAAGGTTCAGCGCCATGCCTTTGACGCCGCTTTCAAATTCGACCATCTCACCAGCTTGAACTTCGTCAAGACCGTGGGCGCGGGCGATACCGTCACCGACTGAGAGCACACGGCCCACCTCGGCAATTTCTGCCTCGCTACCGAAATTGGCAATTTGTTCCTTGAGGATCGCTGAAATTTCAGCCGCACGAATATCCATCACGCAACACCCTTCATGGCTGATTCCAGCCGGCTAAGTTTGGTTTTGATTGACGTGTCAATCATACGAGAGCCGATACGCACAACGAGACCGCCAATCAGTGACGGATCTACACGCATCGAAAGTGACAATTTGTCGCTTCCGGCAAGCCGGGCGACGGTTTTTTCCACAACGGCCTTACGGCTGTCATCAAGCGCAACGGCTGAGATGACTTCGGCGGAGACTTGACCACGACGACGGGCATGTTCTTGCTGAAATGCCTGAATGACGCGGGGTAGCACACTTAACCGGCCATTTGCCGCCAAAGTGCCTAAAAATTTCACGGTCAGCGCATCAGCGCCAGATTTTTCCATGATTGCGGTGATCGCTGCCTGCTGTTCGCCGCGCGATAGAATGGGTGATTCGACAAGCTTTTTCAGATCTTGGCTTTCACCAAGCATGGCGCCAAGGCTGCCAAGCTCATCATGGATGGAATCAACTTTGTTGCTGTCGACAGCCAACGCATAAAGCGCGCCGGCATACCGCCCTGCAAGACCTGTAGCGCCTGAACTCACCGACTAATCCCTCATCCTGAAATAAATTCGATTTTTTGGGTGCCCACTCAGTCGCACGCTTGCGCGCCCTAACCAGTTGTGACCGGTGGTTGCTATCATAGCCATGGCCGAAAGGCAAGCAGTCAGGCCATGAAAATTTGATGAAATTGCGATGTTTCGTTATGGCAAGCAAGACCACCAAGCCTAGAGAAAACTATAGGGATCAATGTCGATCTGCATCCGTACCGATGACGGCAGTTTGATTGTGCCAAGCCAGCCTTGCAAAATATGCTGAATATTCACACTCTTATCGGCACGAATCAGCAATCTGGCGCGGTGTTTCCCCTTTAAAAACCCAATTGGGGCAATCGCCGGCCCATAGATTTGCACCGAATCAAAATGCGGGCGCGTTGCGGCGAACTGGCGGATCGCCTCAAAAAGCCGCTCTTCATGTGGTGACGCGATGATAATGGCCGCCAATTGGCCAAAGGGCGGCATTTTGGCGGCCTGCCGCGCGGCCGCCTCTTGTGCCAGAAACGCATCGCGATCACCGGCAATCAGGCTTACCAGAACCGGATTCTCAGGCTCTAAAGTTTGCAGCATTGCAGTACCCGGCCGCGATTCGCGTCCGGCACGCCCAGCAACCTGACTCAGCATTTGAAAGGTACGCTCGGCCGCGCGCAAATCACCGCCAGCAAGCCCAAGATCAGCATCAACAACACCAACAAGCGTCAAATGCGGGAAATGATGCCCCTTGGCGGCCATTTGCGTGCCAATAATGATATCGACCTCGCCATCAGTTACCGATTGGATGAACGCCTCGGCCGCTTTTGGCGTGCCAACCGTATCGCTCGACAGCAGCGAAAACCGCGCTTCGGGAAATCTTATCAAGACTTCTTCGGCAAGCCGTTCAACCCCGGGGCCACAAGCCTGCATCTGGTCTTTTGCCCCGCAGGACTTGCAATCCTTGCTTGGTCGCGATTCATGACCGCAATGGTGACAGCGCAGGCGGCCTGCCAGCCGATGCGCCACCATCCATGAATCGCAATTGGGGCATGTGACCTTGGTGCCGCAAGCCCCACATAAGGTAAGCGGCGCATAGCCGCGCCGGTTCAAGAATAACAGGCTTTGCTCACCAGCTTTTAGCCGTGACTCGATTGCCTCAACAAGCGGCGGGGCAAGCCATCGTCCGCGTTCAGGTGGGGTGGCGCGAAGATCAATTGCCGAAATATCAGGAAGCTGGGCGCCATGAACGCGTTTGGGCAAGGCCAGATAATCATAACGTGGCGACGATCCGGTTTTACCAGCATTCACCCAGCTTTCCAGTGATGGGGTCGCGCTTGCCAGCACCACCGGCACATTATCCAATCGGCCCCGCAAAACCGCCATATCACGCGCTTGATAAATCACCTGATCTTCCTGTTTAAAAGCATGTTCATGCTCTTCATCAACAATAATCAGCCCAAGCCGTGAAAAGGGTAAAAACAGCGCCGATCGCGCGCCAACCACAACCGATGCTCTTGTTTGCAAAACAAAACGCCATGATTTGCGTTTTTGCGCGGCGGATATATCCGAATGCCATTCCACTGGCGGTACACCAAAACGCGCGGTAAAACGCGCCCGCCATGCAGCCGATAGGGCAATTTCGGGAAGCAGAATCAAAACCTGCTGGCCGGCGGCAATCGCCGCTTCAACCGCCTCGAAATAAACCTCGGTCTTGCCCGATCCAGTAACCCCATCAAGAAGGCAGGCCTGAAACCCATGGCCAACCGCACCGCGTAAATGATCGGCGGCTTGCTGTTGATCCGATGTTAACGTGACATGATTAAGGTCAGGCCGCGGCAAAGGCGGCGGTTGATCGGCCGAGACAAGCTTGACCTGCAACAGGCCTGCCGTTTCCATGCCATTAATGACCGCCTGACTGGCACCGCAAGCAGCCGTAATCATTGCCGCCGTTACGCCGCCCGTCGCGGCCTGATGATTGGGCGCAGCAGATGCCTCGGTTTTAGCCAGATATTCAAGAACATGTTGCCGCGCCGTGGTAAGCCGTGTTTCGCCTGCTGGCGCGCCAATCGAATAGCGTTTTTGCTGGGGCGGACGATCAAAGGCGGCTGGCTGGCTAAGCACCATTTTCACCACCGCCCCCAAAGGCGCCATTGTCCAAGCGGCAACGCGTTCGATAAATTGAACAAGTGCATCTGACAGCGGCGGCAAAGTCACCAAACTTTCAACCGCCCGAAGCTTGGCCACCGATACATCACCAATCGCCGCGCCCATCACGATGCCCGGTAAATGCCGCCCACCAAACGGAACCATGACAATAGAACCACGCACCGCACCAACGGCCGGACCTGCCAGATAATCATAAATCCCGCCAACGGGCGCTGCCACCGCAATGGCAAGCGCCGATTGCGGCACCATGCCAAGAGATTCACTCATGATAAATCTTTATAAACATTGGATCCTGTGAAATTATCCACCATCACAACAAGCTGAATGGCGGTTGTTTTAAGATTGTGGATTTGCGCTGTTGCTTCAAGTAAACTTGCGTGGCGTGCAGAAAAAGCGCAAGCATCAATCCAGTGAAAACAGGGTCAATAACATGAAAATTTTCCTCGATAGTGCCGATATTGGCGAGATCACCGCGCTTTGCGATACTGGATTCGTTGATGGGATCACGACAAATCCATCTTTGATTGCCAAATCAGGATATAACATTCTTGAAACGATTGCTGAAATTTGCAGCCTTGTTGACGGGCCAGTTAGCGCCGAAGTCACGGCAACCGATTTCAAAACAATGCTTACCGAAGGCCAAAAGCTGGCCGCCATCGCCCCCAATGTTACGGTAAAAGTGCCATTGACCCGTGACGGGCTGATGACCTGCCGCGCGCTTAGCGATGCTGGCACCGATGTCAATGTTACTTTGTGCTTTACCGCTGGGCAGGCCTTGCTGGCGGCCAAGGCAGGCGCAAAATTCATTTCCCCCTTTGTTGGACGGCTTGACGATATCGGCCGCGACGGAATGGGGCTGATCGAAGAGATTTGCAGCATCTATGCAAATTATGATTATGATACCGAGGTTCTGGTCGCTTCGGTTCGAAGCACCCAGCATGTCGTTGACGCCGCCCTGATGGGCGCCGATGTGGTGACTTTGCCGCCAAAGATTTTGACCGCGCTTTATCATCACCCGCTAACCGATAGTGGCTTGGACGCGTTTTTAAAAGACTGGAAGGCAACTGGCCAATCTATTTTATAAGCGCGATTCTAGCGGGTTTCGCCGCATCGAAAACGCCAAGCAAAGGCAGCATTATGGCAGACGATAAATCCAAAAAAACAATCACCGCCAAAGATGTTGCCAGCTTTTTGACCAACAATCCTGCCGAAATGTCGAAATTGCTGGCAACCCAGCCAGAGCTGCTTGCGGCCTGTATCACTGCGGCGGGCACCTCGATCGAGGCCAATGAAAAAATTGACGATAAGGTGGTGAATCTGGTTCCGGCACTTGCCGCCAAGGCGCGGCAAGATGCCCGCAAATTAAGCCAGACACATCAATCGCTTTTGCATGTGGCTGCCGAAAATATGCTTAGCTGGACACGGCTTCATCACGCCACATTGGGGCTTCTTGCCAGCACCGATCTTGCCGGCGTGTGTCAGGTGATTGCAACCGAATTTCCGGTGATTTTTGACCTGAACCAATGCCAATTGATTAGCGAATCCGAAGCGGCAATTCCGGATGCGCTTGATCTGGGGCTGATGGTGCATCCGGCAGACCAGATTGACCAAGCGACCGAAGGCCGCGGGCTGTTTTTGGGGCTGCCAAATGAGGCCGCCCAGACGCTGCTGATTAAACCGGCACAAAGCCTTGCCATTATCCGGCTTCCCGATCGGCTTCCCGATCCTGTCTCGCAATGCCTGTTATTGCTTGGCGGTAAAACCGCCAATAGTTTTCATCCCGATCTTGGCAGTGACCTTCTTGTTCTTCTTGCCGAAATGGTTGGTGTCACCTTGGCGGCAAGGCTGGAATTGCAGGTGAATTCACGATGATTGCGGCGGCACATCGGGCAGCATGGCTTCGCTGGCTTGCCAGTGAAAAACGTTATGGGGCCAACACGCTAGATGCTTATGAACGCGATCTTGATGATTTTTCCAACTATCTTAATGCTGGTGCAAACGCAGCCAATGCGCCGCTATCGCGCCAAATATTTCGGGGCTGGCTAGCGCACATGGCATCACGCCAGCTTGCGCGGACAACGATTGCAAGACGGGTATCCTCACTGCGCAGCTTTTACCGGTTTTGTGGCCGCAACAAGCTTGTTGATGTTCCCGACCTTGGCTGGTTACGCGCCCCGCAACCACCGCGCGCCGTGCCAAAATCAATGTCGGTCGATGATGCCCATGCCCTGCTTCAGGCCATTTTCCACCGGCGCGGTACCGATTGGGTCAAAAAACGCGATTTTGCCGTTTTGATGCTGCTTTATGGTGCCGGATTACGCATTTCCGAGGCGCTTGGCCTTTGCCGTAAAGATGCGCCACTTGGTGACTGGCTAACCATTACCGGCAAGGGCGATAAAATGCGCGATGTGCCGATGCTAAAGGCAGCCAGCGAAGCGGTTGATGATTATCTTGGGGGTTGCCCATTTGATGGTGGGGCGCAGGCGCCATTATTTGTCAGCAGCCGTGGTAAGCCACTTGGCGCCCGCACGGTTCAACGCTTGATTGAAGGATTGCGTGTCGAGCTTGATCTGCCATCGCATGTTACGCCGCATAGTTTGCGCCATGCCTTTGCAACGCACCTTCTTGGCAATGGTGGCGATCTTCGCGCCATCCAAGAACTGCTTGGCCATGCCAGCCTGTCAACAACCCAGCGCTATACGCATGTTGACGAAACCCATCTAATCCAGATTCACCGCGACACACATCCACGCGCACAACGCTAACCGCACAAGCCCGCAAATTGCACCCTCGGCAGTCAGAGACGGCGAGCTAGATATGAATGGCGCGGCCATCAACCGCCAATGCGGCTTCTTTGACGGCCTCGTTTAAAGTTGGATGACCGTGGCAGGTGCGGGCAATATCTTCGGCTGAGGCACCAAAGGCCATGGCAGTGGCACATTCATGAATCACCGTTCCGGCCTCATGGCCGATAATATGAACGCCAAGAACCTTATCGGTTTTTGCACAGGCCAGAATTTTCACAAACCCATCGCTATGGCCTTGCGCCCGCGCACGACTGTTTGCTGAAAACGGAAACACACCCTTGGCAAAATCAATACCAGCTTCGGTCAATGCTTCCTCAGATTTTCCCAAAGTGGCAATTTCTGGCGCGGTATAAACAATGCCCGGTACCAGATCATAATCAACATGACCCGGCTTGCCAGCCAACATTTCAACAGCGGCAACCGCATCTTCTTCGGCCTTATGCGCCAGCATCGGCCCGTCAATCACATCACCAATGGCATAGATGTCTTCAATACTGGTCTCAAAGCGGGCATCAACCGCAATGCGGCCACGTGGTGTCATGGTAACGCCAATCTTTTCAAGCCCAAGCCCGTCTGTTGCCGGATGCCGCCCAACCGAAACAAGCGCAATATCAGCCTTTATAGTTTCTTCATCACCGCCATTGGCCGGGGTGACTGTCAGACTAACGCCATTTTTTCCGGCTTTGGCCGATTTTACCGCAGTGCTTAGACGGAATTTCAAGCCCTGCTTTTTGGCAATGGTCATAAATTTCTTGGCGATTTCAGCATCCATGCCAGGTAAGATTCGCGGCAAAAACTCGATGACTTCAACCTCGGCACCAAGGCGCGCCCAAACCGTACCAAGCTCAAGCCCGATATAGCCTGCGCCAATCACCACCATTTTCTTTGGCAAGGTTTCAAGACTCAAAGCGCCGGTTGAGCTAACAATATGTTTTTCATCAATGGTAATGCCCGGAAGGCTGGAAGGGTGACTGCCGGTGGCAATCATGATTTTGCCAGCTTTATAATCGCCTTTATCCTTACCATCGACAATGGTCACGCTTCCCGCACCCGTGATAGTTACGCTTCCTTCAAGGCGAGTGATTTTGTTTTTCTTGAACAGAAAATCAATGCCGCCGGTCAGCGTGTCAACAATATCACTTTTCGATTGCATCATCTGTTTGAGATCAAGCGCAACCGATCCAAGCGATATGCCCAATTTGCCAAGCGTGCCTGACGAGGCATTTGCAAAATGCTCGGACGCATTCAAAAGCGCCTTTGACGGAATACAGCCAACATTCAAACAAGTGCCGCCAAGCGTTGCCCGTTTTTCGATGCAGGCAACATTCATCCCAAGCTGGGAAGCGCGAATCGCCCCAACATAACCGCCCGGGCCAGCACCAACAATGATGAGATCAAAGCTGTTATTCTGCATTTGTCTTTCCTTTTTGCCGGCAATTTCTATAAAGCGATTTTGCAATGCGTGCCGTTAGACGCCCATTAACAAACGGCGCGGGTCTTCGGCCATTTCCTTAATCCGTGCCAGAAATGATACGGCCTCACGACCATCAATAATACGATGGTCATATGATAGGGCCAAATACATCATCGGGCAAATCACAATCTGGTCATCAATCACAACAGCGCGCTTTTCGATTTTATGCATGCCAAGGATGCCGCTTTGCGGCGGGTTCAAAATCGGCGTTGACATCATTGACCCGTAAACACCGCCATTCGAAATGGTGAAGGTGCCACCAGCCATATCATCAGGCGCAATTTTGCCATCGCGCGCACGAAGACCAAAATCCGAAATTGCGCGTTCGGTATCGGCCAAACTCATTTCACCAGCATCTTTGATGACCGGTACAACAAGCCCTTGCGGCGTGCCGACAGCAACTCCGATATTATAGTAATTTTTATAGATAATATCAGTGCCATCAATTTCGGCATTTACCGCCGGAAATTCACGAAGCGCCTGAATGGCCGCCTGCACAAACACACCCATAAAACCAAGCCGGACTTCATGCGCAGCTTCGAATGCATCTTTATAATCAGCCCGCAATTTCATCAGCGATGACATGTTCACCTCGTTAAAGGTGGTCAGCATCGCCGCGCTATTTTGCGCCGCTTTCAGCCGTGCGGCAATGACCTGCCGCAATTTCGACATGCGAACACGCTCTTCACGCGCCGCATCAACCGCCCGCGGTGTTGCCCGTGCTGGTGTTGGCGCATTTGCCGTTGCCATGACGCTTTGTGCCAGTGCAGCCTGAGGCTTGTTTATCGCCGCCAAAACATCAGCCTTGGTCAATCGCCCGCCAACACCCGTTGCCACGATATTTGCCGGATTGAGTTTATGTTCATCAACCAGCCGCCGCACTGCGGGGGACAGGTCAGAATTGTCAATTGCCGCTGACGCAGATGCCGCCGCCACAACCGGGGCAGGAGTGTCATCAGCCGCTTTTGCTGGCGCTGATTTTGGTACCTCTTGTTTTGGTACCTCTTGTTTTGGTGCCTGTTGTTTCGGAGCCGGTTTAGCACCTGCCGCGCCTTCTTCAACTCGCGCCAAAAGCGCGCCAACTTCAACGGTTTCACCTTCAGCAGCGATGATTTCGCCAAGCTTGCCGGCAACCGGTGACGGCACTTCCAATGTCACCTTATCCGTTTCCAGCTCAACAATCGGTTCATCTGCAGCGACCGCGTCGCCAGCCTTTTTTATCCAGCGGGCAATCGTTGCATCGCTGACTGATTCGCCAAGTGTTGGAACATGAATTTCAATTGACATTATAAGCACCCTCCTACGGTACCTTGTCTAAAAGCTTGTAAAAAAACAGGCTTTGTCTATTTTTATGTCGGACCAGCTTTTTGGGATGCAGCCACCATTGGGCCAAGAGCCTCTGCAACAAGTTGCTTCTGTTCTTTCACATGACGAGCAAAAGAGCCGGTAGCTGGCGACGCAGCGGCAGGGCGGCCAGCATATTTCAACCGACTTTGCTTCAAGTTAGCCGCTTGCATCGCATCTTCAATAAAGTCACGTACAAATGTCCACCCACCCATATTTTTGGGCTCTTCCTGGCACCATATAACTTCAGCATTAGGCGTCTTAGATAACAACTCAAAAGTAGTTTTTGATGGAAATGGATATAATTGCTCAACACGCAAAATTTCAATATCCCACGCTTCTGCAGCGTCACGAGCGTCTGCCAAATCATAGTAGATCTTGCCTGAACACATGACAATGCGTTTAGCTGCACCATGTTTTACGTTACAGTCACGCTCGTCAAGCAACCGGTGAAATGTTGTGCCTGGGCCTAGCTCTCGTAAACTTGAAACAGCAGAGCGATGACGCAGTAAGGATTTTGGTGTCATCGCAACAAGAGGTTTTCTAAAGTCTCTCCGAAGCTGACGGCGCAAGACATGAAAATGGTTCGCTGGGGTAGTGCAGTTGACTACCTGCATATTATCCTCTGCACATAATTGCAGATAACGCTCAAGACGCGCCGATGAATGTTCTGGGCCCTGCCCCTCGTAACCATGGGGCAGCAGCAAGACCAAACCACTCATCCGAAGCCATTTGGCTTCGCCTGATGAAATAAACTGATCGATTACAACCTGCGCGCCATTTGCAAAATCACCAAATTGCGCTTCCCACATCACAAGGGCATTTGGTTCGGCTTGGGAAAAGCCATATTCAAATCCCATGACAGACGCCTCAGAGAGAGGAGAGTCAATAACTTCAAACATTGCCTGTTCTGGGCCAAGGTTAGCAAGTGGGATGTAACGCTCTTCAGTAACCTGGTCCACAAAAACGGAGTGACGCTGGCTAAAGGTGCCGCGTCCCGAATCTTGACCAGAGAGACGCACAGGGTTTCCTTCAAGCAACAATGAGCCAAAAGCCAAGTGCTCAGCCGTTGCCCAATCAATGTTTTGACCAGAACTAATGCTTTCGGCCCGGCCTTTTAATATTCGTAATAGCTTTGAATTGAGTTGTAAACTTTCAGGCGGAGTTGTCATGGTTTTGCCTATACGGCTAAGCAACTCTAGGCTAACCGCAGTATCTCCACGCCTATCTTCGCCATGCGCTGAAACCATACCAGCCCATTTTCCCTCAAGCCAGTCAGCTTTGTTTGAAATATAACTGGTTCCAGCATCAAACTCTTCGTCAAGATAGGCAATGCGATCATCTATAACTTTTTGAGCGCCTTCAGAGGTAAAAACACCCTCATGAACAAGTTGTTCAGCGTAGATTTGTTTGACTGATTTGTGATCCCTTATTTTTTTATACATTAGAGGCTGGGTGAACATAGGTTCATCACCCTCATTATGACCAAACCTCCTGTAACAAAACATATCAATGACTACATCACTACCAAAAGCGTGACGAAATTCTGTTGCAATTCTGGCAACATGTACAACCGCTTCTGGATCATCTCCATTTACGTGAAAGATTGGCGCCATTACCATTTTAGAAACATCGGTTGGGTAAGGCGATGACCGTGAATAGTGTGGGCTGGTAGTAAAGCCAATTTGATTGTTGACTATTATGTGGATTGTTCCACCAGTTTTGTAGCCACGCAAATCAGAAAATGCGAATGTCTCAGCAACCACACCTTGGCCGGCAAAAGCAGCATCTCCATGCAATAAAATACCCACGACCTCCCTCCGGTCAGAGCCAGGTCTTTGTTGTTGTTTAGCTCGAACCCTACCCACCACAATCGGGTCTATGATTTCAAGGTGTGATGGATTTGGGGCCATAGAGAGATGAACTGGAGACTTGTCAAAGTCACGGTCAGCAGAGAAGCCCATGTGATACTTAACATCTCCAGAACCCCCAGCTTGCTCTGGGTTAGCAGGGTTTCCTAGAAATTCAGAGACGATGGCGCGGAACGGTTTTTGCAAAAGATTGTGAAGAACATTTAATCTGCCACGATGCGCCATACCTATAACGGCCTCATTCAGCCCAAGCTGGCTGCCTCGTTTTAGGATTTGCTCAAGTGCAGGAATTACAGCCTCACCACCATCCATTCCAAAGCGTTTTGTGCCAGTATATTTTTTATGGAGATAACGCTCAAACTCATCAGCATCAACAAGCCGTTGAAAAATAGCTTGCTTGCCTTTAACCGTAAATTCAGTTTGATTACCAATCGCCTCGATGCGTTCTTGGATCCAGGCTTTTTGCGCCGGATCCTGAACATGCATGAATTCAACACCAATCGTGCCGCAATAGGTCTGACGAAGTCGATCAAGGATTTCGGTTAATGTCGCGGTTTCTAGCCCCAATACATAATCAATGAAGATTGGTCGATCCCAATCATCCTCACCAAAGCCATAGCTTGCCGGATCAAGCTCAGGGTGAAGTGGCTTTTCTTCAAGCGCTAACGGATCGAGATTTGCCAGAAGATGACCGCGAATACGATAGGCCCGGATCAGCATCACGGCACGAAGCGAGTCCAATGTTGCGGCGCGCATATCGCCAGCATTGATATTGCTTCCCGATTTATGCGCCTGTGCCACTGCCTTGATCGATGCGTCAGCATCAACCGCGCCAACAACGCGGCTTTGCGGCCGACCCCAGCTTGGCCCAGATTCGGTATCAGCGCCAAAATCAGCTGCCTTGCCAAGCTGTTCGAAATAGGCAGCCCAATGCCGATCAACCGATGACGGGTTATCACGCCACGCTTTATTCATTTCAGCTATGAATGTGGCATTTGCGCCAGAAAGCAGGCTGAAATCAATCTCGGCGGCGGCTGCCACATCACCAACATTAGAAGCAATATCATCCATGAAATAATTCACATTTCCTAGCGTATAAAGGCTCAAACACAAGGGTTAGTCTATTCGTTAATTCCGGTAATTCAAGTCGTATAAAGATTTCCTGCCTTATGGCAATCAATTCTGCGTTTTCAGGTCAAAAATCCGCCGCCGCCAGCCCCTCAAGACCAGTTGTCAATCCTCAAACAGAAGGCCGGATTTCGCCGGCCTTCTGGTTTATGAAAAGCGTCTCGGGCAAGGACCCGATGCCTAGAGATTATCAACAACCTCATTCAGGGCTTTGACTGCCGCAACTGAATTATCAAACATTGTCTGCTCATCAGCATCAAGGGCAATTTCGACAATCCGCTCGACACCATTGGCACCAAGAATAACCGGCACACCAACATAAAGCCCGTTCAGGCCATAAGCGCCATCAACATAAGCCGCACATGGCAAAAGCCGCTTTTTATCTTTTAAATAAGCATCCGCCATATCAATTGCCGATGATGCTGGGGCATAAAAGGCCGACCCGGTTTTTAATAGCCCGACAATTTCAGCGCCACCATCACGGGTACGCTGAACGATTTCGGCAATTTTTGCATCGGTTGACCAGCCCATCTTGATCAGATCAGGAACCGGAATACCAGCAACCGCCGAATAACGCACAAGCGGCACCATCGTATCGCCATGTCCACCAAGAACAAAAGCGGTCACATCTTCGACTGACACATCAAATTCTTCGGCCAAGAACAGGCGGAAACGTGCCGAATCAAGAACACCAGCCATGCCAACAACCTTGTTGGTCGGCAGGCCAGATGCCTTTTGCAAAACACCAACCATCACATCAAGCGGGTTGGTGATACAAATCACAAAAGCATCCGGACAATGATCCTTGATGCCAGCGCCAACCTGATGCATCACCTTGGTGTTGATACCAATCAAATCGTCGCGGCTCATGCCTGGCTTGCGTGCCACACCGGCGGTTACAATCACCACATCGCTTCCAGCCAGCGCGGCATAATCATTGGCGCCAGACACATTTGCGTTAAAGCCCTCAATCGGACTTGCCTGTACAATATCAAGTGCCTTGCCTTGCGGGATACCTTCGGCAATATCAAAAAGCACCACATCGCCAAGCTCTTTTAGCCCGGCCATAAGTGCCAAAGTACCGCCGATATTACCGGCGCCAATAAGAGAGATTTTATTTCGTGCCATATCAATGAATTCCATAAATTGCAGGGTGAAATCGTACCCCGCCATGTTTTGAGGCTATACCGCCCCGCGAAGCGCGTATTTTTGGTGTACCTAACTATCAAATAACATACAAGAACAAACCCGCAAAAACAGGCGTTTGAGCAGATAAATCGCGGGTCTTCATGACCGGTCTTTATCCGCTATCTTGCATCCTGCCACGCTTTGCCATTTCACCAAGCCGTGATGCGGTGCGGGCAAATTCAAATTGCCATTGATGGCCTTGATAAAGATCGTCAATTTCGGCATCCCCCGACGCAATTAAAAATCGGCCACGATCATAGAGCGCATCAATCAGCCACATAAAACGGCGGGCGACATTTTCATTGGCATTGGTAAATTTCGGAACATCGCTCACCACAAGACCGGCAAACCGCCCGGCAATGGCAAGATAGTCACGCGCGCCAAGCGGCACATCACACAGGCTGGCAAAACTGGCAAAACCAACATCACCCGCCGCGCGCTCGATGGTAATGTCGCGCCCAGCAACGCGAATCATTTCAGCGGTGATTGCCGCGCCGCCAGCGAGCTTGTCAAAAGCCGATTCCAACTGCGGACGCGCCGTTTGTGACGGCACATGCCATGCTGGTAAATCAGCCAGAACCGCACCGCGCCAGTCAGTGCCATCATCAAGTTGGCACATCTCGCAGCGCTGTTTCAAAAGATCAATGAAGGGCAAAAACCGGTCGCGGTGAAGCCCGTCTTTATACAGATCATCGGCATGCCGGTTTGAAGTGGCAACAACAATGACACCGCGTTTCATCATGCCCGAAAATAGCCGCGCCAAAATCATCGCATCGGCAATATCGCGCACTTCCATTTCATCGAAACAAATCACCGCACCGCGCCGCACCAAATCAGCAGCGGCCATTTCAATCGGATCATCAGCACCCTTGCTACGCGCCTCGTGAATCACATCTTGTGCCAGAACCATAAAATCATGGAAATGAAGCCGCCAAATGGCAGGCAGATTTGGCCGACCCAGCCCTTGTTCAGCAACCGAGTCATAAAACATATCCATCAGCATAGTTTTGCCGCGGCCAACCCCGCCATAGATATAAAGCCCTTTGACTGGCGCTTGCGCAGGCAGCAAAATCCGGCCGAATAGGCTGCCCAAAATCTTGTCCAACATCTGGCGGATCACCATTGGCCATTTACGGCGCCGCAATGCGGCTGTCTGCAATCGGTCAATCAGCTGGTCAAGACGTAGGGCAATGGCTGCCTGTGCCGGATCGGCATGCAGGGTTTTGGCAGCAATCTTTGCGGCCAGTTTCTGGCTTGGGTAAAGGTGGTGGTCGTTTTGGCCGTTCGTCATGACGATTTACCAGCTTGTGACTTTGACCAAACCCTACGCCGGAAATTACCGTTGCGCCATCTCGCTTTTAATGCCAGCAATCGCCTTGCCTGGGTTCAATCCCTTTGGACAGGTTTTCGCGCAATTCATGATCGTATGGCAGCGATACAACGAAAAGCTGTCATCAAGCGCGTCAAGCCGTTCGCGTTTCTGTTCATCACGGCTATCCGAAATCCAGCGATAGGCCTGCAACAAAACCGCCGGACCAAGATATTCATCACTATTCCACCAATAGCTTGGGCAAGCGGTCGAACAGCTAAAGCACAAAACACATTCCCACAAACCATCCAGCTTTTCCCGCTCGGCAGGTGATTGCCGACGCTCGCCGCCATCAGCCACTTTGCTATCGTTTTTCAGCCAGGGTTCAATCGAGGTCAATTGCCGATAGGCATTACTGAGATCGGGAACCAAATCCTTGACGACTGGCATATGCGGCAATGGATAGATTTTCACATCGCCTTTGACATCGCTGATGCTTTTCAAACAGGCAAGCGTGTTGGTGCCATCAATATTCATCGAGCAAGAGCCACAAATTCCCTCGCGGCACGACCGGCGAAACGTAAGGCTGCTGTCTTTTTCATTTTTGATTTTGATCAACGCATCAAGCACCATTGGCCCGCAATCATCTAGATCAATTTCAAAGGAATCGATGCGCGGCTGCGAATCATCATCAGGTGACCAACGATAGATTTTAAAGGTTTTCACCTTGGCGGCATCAGCCGATGCCTTATGGGTGATACCATCGGTGATCTGTGAATTTTTAGGCAATCGAAACTCGGCCATGATTCTTTCCTCGTCCTTACCTAGTACACGCGTGGGGCTGGCGGGATTGGGGCAACGTCATTGCTCAAAGTGGTCATCACAACATTGCGGTAATCCAGCTTTGACTTGTTTTGTTCGTCAAGCCACATGACTGTATGTTTCATCCATTTTTCATCATCGCGCTCGGGCCAATCTTCGTGTGCATGCGCGCCGCGTGATTCCTGTCTTTGCTCGGCTGAACGGATGCTCACCAAGGCCTGACCCATCAGATTTTCTAGCTCAAGCGCCTCGATCAGATCAGTATTCCAGATTAGCGATTTATCGGCGACACCGATTTTTCCCATCTTGGCAGCAATCTGATCCATCGTCGCAACACCTGATTCGAGTGATTCGCTGGACCGGAAAACCGCCGCATGACGTTGCATCGCATGCTGCATTTCCAACCGGATTGATGCAGCACTTAAGTCACCATCGGCATGCCGCATACGGTCAAATCGAGCAAGCGCCTTATCGGTAGCCGATTGTGGTGCGCGTTTTGATGTGGCACCCGGTTTAACGGTTTCATTTGCCCGGTGCGCCGCAGCACGGCCAAACACAACGATATCAAGAAGCGAATTTGTGCCAAGACGATTGGCACCATGAACCGAAACACACGCCGCCTCGCCAATCGCCATCAGACCCGGCACAACCGCGTTCTGATCATCTTTGGTTGGCGCCAAAACCTCGCCATGATAATTGGTCGGAATACCGCCCATATTATAATGCACAGTTGGCAAAACCGGAATCGGCTCACGCGTGACGTCAACGCCGCAGAAAATCTTGGCGGTTTCGGTAATGCCCGGCAGCCGCGTATGAAGCGTATCTGGATCGATATGTTCGAGATGAAGCATGATATGATCTTTGTTCGGGCCAACACCGCGACCTTCGTTAATTTCAATGGTCATGGCGCGGCTTACCACATCGCGGCTTGCCAAATCTTTGGCCGTTGGCGCAAACCGTTCCATGAAACGCTCGCCTTCGGAATTGGTTAGATAGCCACCTTCGCCGCGTGCGCCTTCGGTGATTAGCACGCCAGCGCCATAAACGCCGGTTGGGTGAAACTGGACAAATTCCATATCTTGCAGCGGCAAGCCAGCGCGAAGCGCCATCGCATTGCCATCACCCGTGCAGGTATGCGCCGATGTGCAAGAGAAATAGACCCGTCCATAGCCGCCGGTTGCCAGCACTGTTTGCTGTCCCCAGAAACGGTGAAGACTGCCATCTTCCATGCAAAGCGCAATTACCCCAGCGCATTCGCCATCATCCGTCATCAAAAGATCAAGAACGAAATATTCAATATGGAAATGCGCCTTATATTTCAGACATTGCTGATACAATGTGTGAAGGATGGCATGGCCGGTCCGGTCAGCCGCCGCACATGCACGCCGTGCCATTGATTTACCATGATCAAGCGTATGGCCACCAAAGGGGCGCTGATAGATTTTGCCGTCTTCGGTACGCGAAAACGGAACGCCATAATTTTCCAGCTCAATCACTGATGGAATGGCATTACGGCACATATATTCGATTGCATCTTGATCACCAAGCCAGTCTGACCCTTTGACCGTATCATACATATGAAATTGCCAATTATCGCCTTCGCCCATGTTGTTGAGCGCCGCGCCAATGCCGCCTTGCGCGGCAACAGTGTGAGAGCGCGTTGGGAAAACCTTGGTAATACAGGCCGTCTTCAACCCGCCAGCAGCCATGCCTAGCGTAGCGCGCAAACCTGCGCCGCCAGCGCCAACAACGACAACGTCATATTGATGGTCAGTGATTTCATACGCACTCATAACCTACACCCTTTTCTTTGCGACAGTTTCGCAAGCTTGTCCGATGCCGAACACTTCACTGCCCCCTATATCAATCCCACGATCATACCAACCGACACAAGGCTGGCCATTGCGGCAATGGCAAACACACCACGCGCAATTGTCACCAGCGCCAAACGGCCAGTGGCAAGCGGAATATAATCTTCAATAATCATCTGCACGCCAAGCGCTGCATGAAACAATCCGGCAATCACCAGAATTGCCAATGCCACCGCATGCTGCGGTGCGGCAACAAAGGCCATCGCCGCGCTATAATCAAGCGGCCCCATCGACGCCACAAGATAGGTGAAATACAGCATAAGACCAAACGTCGCGACCGCGCTGATACGCTGCCAGCGCCAATGACCAAAGCCGGGTTCGCGGGGATGTTTTGCCGAAATTTGTGCCATAATACGCCCCTTAGCTACACTGCCAGCCATAGCGCCGCCGTGACCAGAAAGGTCAGGCCAAGCACAAGATAGCCGCTTTGATAGACCTGTTTGATTTCAAGCCCGATGCGCAAATCCCACATTAAATGGCGAATGCCATTCAGCCCGTGATAGACAAGCGCCAGCGAATAGCCAAACACAACCAACTGCCCAAGCGGATGCTGCATGGCATCGGCAACCGGGTTAAAAACCGCCGCCCCGGCGGCCAGGGCCACAAGCCATAGCGCCACAAGCAGGCTTCCTGTTGCCAATACCGCGCCACTTGCCCGATGCATGATCGACATGATGGATGTCAATTGCGGGCGATAAACCTGCAAATGCGGTGATAATGGACGCGGCTTTGCCATTGGAATCCTCGACACGGGTCGTCAAAACGAAAGAGCAGGCGCAACAATGCGCGTGGACTATGATTTATATGTGGTATTGATTGGCAATAGTCAATGTGTAAGCAAAAAAACAGATGGTCAAATTGATCAGCTTTCCCGCCCATTTTATGAGCCAATGCAAATTGGCATTTTTCAGCGCATTGATATGATTTGATTGCAATTGCCTTTTGCCGAAAAGCAGGTCAAAACAGAATTCATGGAACAGATTTTATCAATTCAATCGGCGGTAACGCTTGGCTTTGTCGGAAACAGCGTTGCCGGACCGGTCATCACGCATCTTGGGCATCACCCACTTTTGGTTGATAGCGTCACGCTTGCCGCCCATCCGGGTTATGGGTTGGTGGCTGGTGACAAAATACCCGATGACATTTTCAGCAGTATTTTAGACGCCTTGCCGTCTTTGGGCGCGCTGCCTCATATTGGCGCGGTAATCACTGGCTATCTTGGCGCACCATCGCAGATTGACCCGATCACCAAGCTCATCACCACATGGCAGGCCGAACGGCCAAAAGGGCATTATGTGCTTGACCCAGTGCTTGGCGATAACGGCCGAATCTATGTTGATAAAGACCTTGTTAGCGCCATGCGTGACCAGCTATTGCCGCTTGCCAGCTTTGTCACACCAAACCAGTTTGAGCTGCAATTACTATCAGGGCTAGATGTGCATGATATCGCCAGTGCCGATACCGCCGCGCTGCATCTGCTTGATCAAAACCCGCATTTGAATGGTGTTGTTGCAACTGGAATCAGCACGCCGCAAGGCCGCGTTCATGACCGTCTGATCAGCCGGTATGATCTTGTCGATCTTGCCTATGCCAAACGCGCAGCCGGCATTGCCGGTGGCGGCGATTTGCTAACCGTCATTTTGACAAGCTGGCTTGCCGCTGGCATGTCGTTCAAGAACAGCTTTATCGCTGCCAGTGGGCAGGCGCATGACATTATCGATCAAAGCACCGGCCATCTGGAAATTGCGCTTCTGGAAAATCTTCACCGGTTGACGCCAATCACCAAAACCGCGTCAACCGTGAAATTAGATGGCTTGGCCTAGCGGCCGCTAAGCTTGCGCTCGGCAAATAATTCGGCAATCTGAACCGAATTCAAGGCCGCGCCTTTACGCAAATTGTCCGACACACACCAAAACACCATACCATTTGGAACCGTTGGATCTTGGCGAATACGGCTGATATAAACCGCATCTTCGCCAGCCGCCTCATGCGGCGTCACATAGCCTTCATTGGCACGGTGATCGACAACAATCGCGCCAGGGGCATTTTCCAGCAACGACCGGACAGCCTTTTCGGTCATTGGCTTATTTGTCTCGATGAAAACCGCTTCGCTATGGCCAACAAAAACCGGTATCCGCACACAATGCGCAACAAGCTCGATTGCCGGATCAAGAATTTTCTTGGTTTCGGCGCTCATCTTCCATTCTTCCTTGGTAAAGCCATCATCAAGGAACACATCGATATGCGGGATCGCATTAAAGGCAATCTGCTTGGTAAAGATTTCTGGCTGCACCGAATCATTTACAAAAATGCCTTTTGTCTGATTAAACAGCTCGTCCATCGCTGGCCGCCCTGCACCCGACACCGCCTGATAGGTTGAAACCACAACACGCTTGACCGAAAACGCGTCATGAAGCGGCTTGAGGGCGACAACAAGCTGGGCTGTCGAACAATTTGGATTGGCAATGATATTGCGGCCGTTATTTTTGATCAGGCAGCCATCAATGGTCTCTGGATTGACCTCAGGCACAATCAACGGCACATCGTCATCCATGCGAAATGCTGATGAATTATCAATGACCACGCATCCAGCCGCAGCGGCTTTTGGCGCAAAGGCTTTGGCCGTGTCGCCGCCAGCCGAAAATAGCGCGATATCGGCGGTTGAAAAATCGAATTTATCAAGCGCCTCGATTTTTAAAATCTGGTCATCACCATAAGAGACTTCTTTGCCAACTGATTTTGTTGAGGCAAGCGCATGAATTGTGTCCGCCGGAAAATTCCGCTCGGCCAATGTTTGCAGCATCTCACGGCCAACCGCACCGGTTGCGCCGACAACAGCGACTCTATACCCCATGATTTCATCCTCCAGTAAAGGCCCAAGATCCATATCTGTCTGGCTGGGCGGCTAAATTTCCGCCATGAACAGATATGGCGGTTTGGTCTAACGTGCCAGACGATCCATTGCGTCAAGCACGGCTTTGGTCATGCCATCGGTGTCGGTCTGCTCGCAACCAGGCGCCATGATGTCACCCGTCCGTTTGCTCTCCAAAGCCATGTTCACTGCCTTTTCAACCAGACCGGCTTCATCAGCCTGATCAAAGCTATAGCGAAGCATCATGGCAAAGCTAAGGAACTGCGCCAGCGGATTGGCAAGGCCCTTGCCAGCGATATCAGGTGCCGAGCCATGGACCGGCTCATACATTGCCTTTGGCAGGCCGGTTTCGGGATCAGGCGTGCCAAGCGACGCTGATGGCAACATGCCAAGCGAACCGGTCAACATAGCGGCGCAATCCGACAATAGATCACCAAACAGATTATCCGTGACAATCACATCAAACTGCTTTGGGTTGCGAACAAGCTGCATGGCGCAGTTGTCAGCATACATATGGCTCAAAGCAACGCCTTCGCCTTCGGCAGCGTGAAGCGCGGTCATCACCTGACGCCACAACACGCCTGAATGCATGACATTGGCCTTTTCAACCGAGGTCAGCCGGCCATCACGTTTGCGCGCCAATTCCATACCAACACGGCCAATCCGCTCGATTTCGGGCGTTGTATAGGCATTGGTGTCATAGCCTCTTTTAGTGCCATCGCCTAAATCATCAATGCCGCGTGGTTCGGCAAAATAAGACCCGCCACATAATTCGCGAAGGATCATGATATCAAGTCCGGAGACGACTTCAGGCTTTAGCGTTGAGGCATCAACCAAAGTTGGAAACACCATCGCTGGCCGCAGATTGGCGAAAAGATCCATTTCCTTGCGAAGCCGCAAAAGCCCCGCTTCAGGACGAACCTCAAACGGAACGCCATCATATTTTGGTGTACCAACCGCGCCAAAAAGAACCGCATCACTAGCAATCGAATCGGCAAGGGTTTCATCGGTAAGCGGCGTGCCATGAACATCATAAGCGGCACCACCAACAAGCCCTTCAGACAGATCAAAACCAAGGCTGCGATGTTTTGCCAACCAGTCAATAATCTTCATATTGGCCTGCATGACCTCATTGCCAATCCCGTCACCGGGCAACACCATTACTTTGCGATTAGACGCCATCATCTTTTCCTTCAATTTTATGCTATGACCACGGCCGGTCTTGAGAACCGGTTTTTATAGCCAGGGCTGATCCTTCTCACGCTTGGCTTCATAGCTGTCGATATCATCTGCTTTGGCAAGCGTCAGACCGATATCGTCAAGCCCCTCAAGCAAACATTTCTTGCGGAAAGGATCAATCTCAAATGACACGGTCGGGCCATTTGGGCGGTGGATTGTCTGATTGACCAGATCAACCGATAATTCCGGATTTTCTGTATCAGACGCATCGGCCATCAAGGCATCGCGATCATCAGCACTGACAACGATTGGCAGAATGCCATTCTTAAAGCAATTATTGTAAAAGATATCGGCAAAGCTTGTTGAAATCACACAGCGGACGCCAAAATCAAGAAGCGCCCATGGGGCGTGTTCACGGCTTGATCCACAACCAAAATTATCACCAGCCACCAGAATTTCAGCATTGCGATACGGCGCACGATTCAGCACAAAATCATCAATTTCGCTGCCATCCTGACGATAGCGCATTTCATCAAACAGATTCTTGCCAAGACCCGAACGTTTGATGGTTTTCAAAAACTGCTTCGGAATAATCATGTCAGTGTCGATATTCAGAATATTCAGCGGCGCGGCAACGCCGGTCAGCTTGTCAAATTTCTGCATGGGATGACTCCGTTTTCCTTAGATATTCCGCACATCGGCAAGATGACCCGACAATGCCGCGGCAACAGCCATTTGCGGGCTAACAAGATGCGTGCGTCCACCACGACCCTGACGGCCTTCGAAATTGCGGTTTGATGTCGAGGCACAGCGCTCGCCTTCGGCAAGCTTGTCGGCATTCATCGCTAGACACATTGAACAGCCCGGTTCGCGCCATTCAAATCCAGCATTGATGAAGACCTTATCAAGCCCTTCAGCCTCGGCCTGTTCTTTCACAAGGCCTGATCCGGGAACGACAAGTGCCCGCATGCCATCAGCAACTTTGCGGCCTTCGGCAAGTGCTGCCGCCGCGCGAAGATCTTCGATCCGGCTGTTGGTGCATGAGCCGATAAACACTGTATCAACCTTGATATCGGTCAGTTTTTGACCCGGTGTCAGCCCCATATAGGCAATGGCTCGCTCCATTTTAGCGCGTTTATTGGCGTCTTTTTCCTTGTCTGGATTTGGCACGGCATCGGTGATGGCAAGCGCATCTTCAGGGCTGGTACCCCATGTTACGGTTGGCGCAATATCTTCGGCAGCAAGCGTAATTTCCACATCATAGACCGCACCAGCATCCGATGGCAGCGTTTGCCAATAAGCCACAGCGCGATCCCAATGATCACCTTTTGGTGTCATTGGCCGGTCTGCCAGATAATCATAGGTTGTTTGGTCAGGCGCGATCATGCCAGCACGGGCGCCAGCTTCAATCGCCATGTTACAGACTGTCATCCGGCCTTCCATGCTAAAGCCGCGAATCACTGATCCGGCAAACTCGATCACATGGCCCGTACCGCCAGCGGTGCCGATCTTGCCAATGATCGCCAAGATCACATCTTTGGCCGTCACGCTGTCGGCAAGGGTGCCATCAACGGTGATACGCATATTTTTGGCTGGCTTTTGAATAAGCGTCTGGGTTGCCAGAACATGTTCAACCTCGGACGTTCCAATGCCAAAGGCCAGCGCGCCAAATGCCCCATGGGTTGCGGTGTGCGAGTCACCACAAACAATGGTCATGCCCGGAAGGGTAAAGCCCTGTTCCGGCCCAATGACATGAACGATACCCTGCCGGATATCATCCATCGCAAAATAGGGAACGCCGAAATCAGCCGCATTTTTTTCCAAGGCTTCGACCTGGATACGGCTTTCTTCATCTTCGATACCAACCGAGCGATCGGTTGTTGGGATATTATGATCGGCAACGGCAAGCGTGCGGTTCGGGGCGCGCACGGCGCGGCCAGAATTGCGAAGCCCTTCAAACGCCTGTGGGCTGGTCACTTCATGAACCAAATGCCGATCAATATAGATCAGGCATGTGCCATCTTCCTGTTGATGCACAAGATGTGCATTCCAGATCTTATCAAACAGAGTTTTTGGAGCCGACATATCATTCTCCTGATTGCTGCCGGCGAGGAGGTCATCTCAAAGCCGGTCTGGCAATTTAAGAAGATAACGCCTCGCGGTAGGTTACTTTTTCGGCGATACGAGCCGCTTTACCGGTACGACCACGCAAATAATATAGCTTGGCACGACGAACACGACCACGACGCATTACCGTTACACCGGCAACCTGTGGCGCATGTGTTGGGAATACGCGCTCGACGCCTTCACCATAGGAAATCTTCCGAACGGTGAATGACGAATTGACGCCATCGCTTTTCCGCGCAATGCAGACCCCTTCAAAGGCCTGAATCCGCTCGCGCGTACCTTCAATAACTTTCACATCAACACGAACGGTGTCACCGGGTGCAAACTCTGGCAACTGACGTTGGCCAAGCACTTTCTCGATCTGTTTATTGCCTATGCGGTCAATGATGTTCATCGCCCGATTCCCTTCATAAATTCCGTGTCACCCTTGCCGGCTATTCAACCGACGGCCAGCCCCGTGCTGGTAGGTCACTTACTTTTGCCCTTTTGCAGTGCCTGCCGATCCAGATATTGTTGCCACAAATCCGGACGCCTACGCTGCGTCTCTTTTTCTGCCTCCGCCTGTCGCCATTCGGCGATCTTGCGATGGTGGCCCGATGCCAGAATTTCCGGCGCTTCGATGCCGTTCCAGACACGGGGTTGGGTATAATGCGAATGTTCCAACAACCCGGTCTCAAAACTTTCTTCGCGATAGCTGGCTTCTTTACCCATTACACCGGGCAACAGACGAATCACCGAATCCATCACTGTCAGCGCCGCAGTTTCGCCGCCTGACAAAATATAATCACCGATACTGACTTCCATCAAGTCGGCCGAATCGATCACGCGTTGATCAACCCCTTCATACCGCCCGCACAAAAACACCGCCCCTTTGGCAGCGGCCAGATCGCGCACCAGCGCCTGATCCAGCACCCTGCCACGCGGTGACAGGTAAAGTCGCGGGCCCGGACAATCGGCAACTGCGGCCAAGGCCGCGGCAACAACATCCGGTTTTAGCACCATACCAACACCACCGCCAAGGGGGGTGTCATCCACAGTCCGGTGCTTATCGCGCGCAAAGTCGCGAATGTCCAGCGTTTTCAGCGCCCAAATGCCTTCATTTAGCGATTTTCCTGCCAATGAATGGGCCAGATGTCCCGGAAACATATCCGGAAACAAAGTTAAAACCGTTGCCTGCCAATGTGGCAAAGCCGGATTAGCATCGGTTTGCCAGTCTTGATGAGGTTCGGTTTTGGTCATTTTCCTCATCCTTTTCTTGGTCACAGACGCCATTGGTTTCGGCCAGATTAGGCTGGCGTATCACCATCTATGGCATCATCGAGCAAACCAGCCGGCACCGACAAATCGATTGTTTTTGCCGCCATATCAACCGCAAGCAGCCGGTCACCTCCAAAAGGAACCATGATCGTTGGCCCTGATTCGACCGCAAGTTCGGCAATTTCACCAGCCCCAAAATCATGGATGGCAACCAATTTACCAAGCCATTGACCATTTTGATCGGTCACCGCCATTCCCAGCAAATCAGCATGATAGATTTCACCATCATCCAGATCGGGAAGCCGGTCACGCAACACATGAAGCGTGACACCACGAAGCGCCTCGGCGGCCTCACGCGTTTCAACGCCTTTTGCCCGAACAATGGCCAATCCCTTGGCATTGACCGAGGTGACCTGCAACTGCAATTGCCGACCATCATCCAATGTAACCGGCCCATAAGCCGACAGCGCTTGCGGCGTCGCGGTAAAGGGTTTTACCTTGAACTGCCCCTTGATCCCTTGTGGACCAACAATCGCGCCAACCGGCAAATGGCCGCTTATCACTAGCTGTCTGCCTTTTCCTCTGCAGCAGCTTCTTCAGCAGCAGCTTCTTCAGCAGCAGCTTCTTCAGCAGCAGCTTCTTCAGCAGGAGCTTCTTCAGCAACAGCTTCTTCAGCAGGAGCTTCTTCAGCAGGAGCTTCTTCAGCAACAGCTTCTTCGGCTGGAGCTTCTTCAGCAGGAGCTTCTTCGGCTGGAGCCTCTTCAGCAACAGCTTCTTTGGCCACCGCAGCTTCAGCTGCTGCAGATTCGGCTGCTGCTTCTGCTGCAGATGCGGCTTCAGCTTCACGTTCAGCGCGCTTTTTACCAGGTGCTGATTTCTTTGGCTGATCACGAATAACCGGTGCCTCGGCAAGGCCAGCCGCAGCCAACATTTTATGAACACGATCGGTTGGTTTGGCGCCCTGTCCAAGCCAGAACGTGATACGCTCGCTATTCAGCGTCATGCGCTGTTCATGCTCTTTTGGTACCATTGGATTATAAGTGCCAACACGCTCGACATAGCGACCATCACGTGGTGCTGAAGCTTCGGCAACAACAATCCGGTAAAATGGGCGTTTTTTTGCACCGCCGCGTGCCAGTCTGATTTTCAAAGCCATGAATTTATCCCTTTCATTGGCGTTAGTCGTCCATAAATCCTATTTTTTCTTACCGTCAGGTTTGCCACCCAATCCCGGTAATCCATTGGCAAGGCTGCTTCCCAATCCATTGGCAAGCCCGCCGCCCAATCCTTTTCCAAGCCCCGATGCGCCAAGCCCACGAGACAGCGCACCAAGATCGGGCATTCCGCCACCGCCGCCAGGCATACCACTGCCACCAAGCATTGCTTTCATCGCCGCAGCACCGGTTTTGCCGCCCATCTTTTTCATCATGCGGGCCATATCTTGATATTGCTTGACCAGCCGGTTCACATCTTGAACCGTTGTTCCAGACCCGGCCGCAATGCGTTTGCGCCGTGACGCATTCAACAGGCCAACAGCAATACGTTCTTTTTTGGTCATTGATAGAATGATCGCTTCTTGCCGTTTGATCATGCTGTCATCAATGCCGGCAGCCGCAATTTGTTTCTGCATTTTGCCGATGCCGGGCAGCATGCCCATCAAACCGCCAAGCCCGCCCATTTTCTGTAACTGGCGAATCTGCGCCAGAAAATCATTCATATCGAACTGGCCCTTGGCCATGCGTTTTGCCAGCCGTTCGGCTTCTTCGACCTCAATGGCTTCAGAAGCTTTTTCGACAAGCGCGACAACATCGCCCATATCCAGAATTCGGCCAGCCAAACGTGCCGGATCAAATTCTTCAAGCGCATCCTGCTTTTCGCCAACACCGGCAAATTTAATTGGGCAGCCAGTTACATGGCGCATCGACAAGGCAGCACCACCGCGCGCATCACCATCAAGACGGGTCAGCGCAATACCGGTAACGCCAACAGCCTTATGAAACGCTTCGGCTGTATTGACCGCATCCTGTCCAGTCATCGCATCGGCAACAAGCAGGATCTCATGCGGGTTGGTAGCCTTTTTGATATCGCGCAATTCGGCCATCAGGCTTTCGTCAATGCTAAGACGGCCAGCCGTATCCAAAATCAAAACATCATAGGCTTGTAATTTTGCGGCCTGCAAAGCGCGCTTGGCAATTTGCGTTGGGCTTTCGCCATCAACCTCGTTCAGCACGCCAACGTCGGCCTGATCACCAAGCATGCGCAATTGCTCGCGCGCGGCCGGGCGCGTGACGTCAAGCGAGGCCAGCATGACCTTTTTGCGGTCACGGCTGCGCAGCCGCAAAGCCAATTTACCTGCGGTTGTGGTTTTACCCGAACCCTGCAAACCGGCCATCAGAATAACGGCTGGCGGGTTGGTGGCAATATTCAATGGCGCGGCATCACCGCCAAGCATTTCAATCAAAGCATCATGGACAATTTTGATCACTTGCTGATCGGGGCGCACGGCGCGCATGCTGGCAACACCCACCGCCTTTTCACGCACTTTACCGGTAAAGGCTTTTACCGCAGGCAAGGCGACATCTGCATCAAGCAAAGCCAGCCGCACTTCACGAAGCGCCGCATCAACATCCGACTCGCTTAGCGCGCCACGACGTGCCAGCCCGTCAAAGACATCAGCTAATTTACTTTTTAGCGTATCAAACATGGTTTTGAACCTGCTTGCCCTTGGTTATTTTGCGTTACTACCATCATCCAAATTGCAAAATGACGCTTGGCACCCGTGCTCGAAAACTTCAAGGACGTGTGGAACCCGCTAAGGTCATTTCATTCGGCGATGGCCTGATTTGATAGAACCTATTGCGCTTTATACCGCAAATTGTCAAGAATAAGTGATGTTCTTTATCTTGTCGAAAACACTTGGTCTTCTTCTTGAACCCCTCATAATCCCCTATCTGTTTTTGGCGCTTGGGCTTTTTGCACGCTGGCGGCGCTGGCGCTGGATCATGCGGCTGGCCATTTTGATCGCCATTACCCTGCCGCTTGGCTATGGCTTTCTGCCGGTTTCAAGCCTGCCTTTGCAATTTCTGGAAAACCGGATTGCCCGCGGCGATATCGGCCAACGCAATATTGATGGAATCATTGTTCTTGGTGGATTTACCGGCAATAGCATTGTTGCACAAAGCCGCGATCATTATACATTAGGTGGGGCGGCTGAACGATTTACCGCCGCCATGACACTGGCGCGCGCGCACCCCGATACGCCGATTCTGTTTAGTGGCTTTTCGGGGGAATTGATCCAGCGCGGCTGGCGCGAAAGTGATAATATTCGTGATCTGGTCAAACAGCTTGGCGGGCTCGGCCGAACCGTTCTTTATGAAGAAAACAGCCGTAACACCCATGAAAATGCCGTGAATAGCCGTCAAATTCTAGCAGCGGAACCGGGTACAACTTGGATTTTAATCACCTCGGCAAATCATATGCCGCGTGCCATTGGCAGCTTTGCCGCCGCTGGCTGGTCGAGCGTGATTCCCTATCCGGTTGATTTTCAAACCCCAAAAACAGGCTATGCCGATCTTTGGGATATTGATCAGGGTGTCTTACTTGTGCGCCAAGCCTTGCATGAATATGCCGGGCTATTGGCCTATTATTTATCTGGACGAAGCGCTACGCTTTTGCCTGATTAGGCTTTACTCACCAACGTTACGGCCATCCATTTCAGAATCGACACCGGCAAGCGCCTTGGCAAATTCATCAGCAGCAAAGGGCTGTAAATCATCAGCGCCTTCACCAACCCCGACAGCATGAACCGGAAGACCAAATTCTTCGGCAAGCGCAACAACAACACCGCCTTTTGCCGATCCATCAAGTTTGGTTACAATCAGACCCGATAAATCGGCAACGGCAGAAAAGGCTTTGACCTGCGACATCGCGTTCTGGCCAACGGTTCCATCAAGAACAATCACCGAATCATGCGGTGCGCTATCATCTAATTTCCGGATTACACGAACAATTTTGGCCAGCTCATCCATCAGCTCGCTTCGGTTTTGCAACCGGCCAGCCGTATCAATGATCAACACATCGGCATTATCTTCCTTGGCCTGAACCATCGCCCGATAGGCAAGCGCCGCCGCATCACCACCGGTTGCCTCAGCGATCACCTTTGTGCCGGTTCGCTCGCCCCAGATTTGCAATTGCTCAACCGCAGCCGCCCGAAATGTATCGCCAGCGGCAAGCAATACGGTCTTACCTTTGGCCTGCCAATTTTGCGCAAGCTTGCCTGCGGTTGTAGTTTTCCCCGAACCATTAACGCCGACAAGAAGCACAACATGCGGCCGGTTTTGGGGGTCAATCTCAAGCGGTTTGGCAACCGGTTTTAAAATTGCCTCCAGCCCATCGGCCAAGGCAAGCGCAATTGAATCAGCATCAACCGGCCCGTCAAATTTATGCGCCTTTAAAGCAGTGGCAAGCCGGATTGCCGACGCCGTCCCAAGATCAGCCGCAATCAGCGCATCTTCAACTTCTTCCAATGAAGCTGCATCCAGTTTGGATTTGCCAATCAGCGCCGATAAAGAGGGTAGGCCGGCAAGTGATTCGCTGACCTTTTTGCTTGATTTGCTAAGACCGTCTTTTAGTTTTTTGAACCAGTTCATGCGCTCTGCGCCCCCTTTGCAACCGCACGACCAACAAGACTGTCGCCATCACGCCCGATCAATTCAACATCAACAAGCTGGCCTGATGGGATAAATTCACCCGCTAGCCGGATCTTGGCAAAATTGCGTCCATGCCCGCGATTGCCCGCCTCGACAAGAAGCTGATCGCGCTTGCCAATGGCGCTATCAAGAAAACTGCCAAGCCGCGCCGCACCAAGGGCGCGCAATTCGGCAGCCCGCTGCTTGATCACCAAGGCGGGTGTTTGCGGCATAGCGGCAGCCGGTGTTCCCGGGCGTGGTGAATAGGGAAATATATGAAGATGCGTGATATCCGCTTTGGCGATGATTGTCAGATTGGCTTGATGTGCCTGATCATTTTCGGTTGGAAATCCGGCAATAACATCAGCCCCGAAAATCACATCCGACCGGCGGCGACGCGCCTCGTCACAAAAGCGCAAAATGTCACGCGCCAGATGGCGGCGTTTCATCCGTTTCAAAATTAAATCATCACCATGCTGTAATGATAAATGCAAATGCGGCAAAAGACGCTGATCTTCGGCAAGAACATCCATCAATTCAGCGTCAGTTTCAGCCGGATCAATTGACGATAGACGCAATCTTGGCAAATCCTGCACCGCATCCAAAATCTGGCGAACCAGATTGCCAAGCCGTGGCCGCCCGGGCAAATCACTGCCCCATGAGGTGATGTCAACACCGGTTAACACCAATTCCTTGCAGCCATTAGCAACGAGTCGCCGCGCTGCATCAATCAGATCGCTTGCTGGTGCCGACCGGTTATTGCCGCGTCCATAGGGAATGATACAAAAGGTGCAGCGATGATCACAGCCCTGCTGAATCTGCAAAAAGGCGCGGGTATGTTCGTGAAAACTATCGACCATATGCGATGCGGTTTCGTGCACTTCCATCACATCACTCACCAAAAGCGATGGCGCGTCATTGGCCGCTAATTTTGTCCAGCTTGCCGCCTGCAATTTGTCATGATTGCCAACAACCTGCGTCACTTCGGGCATTGCCGCCCATGTTTCAGGTGCAATCTGGGCAGCGCATCCCGTGACAATGATTTTGGCATCAGGGTGTTCGCGGCGGGCTTTGCGAATAGCTTGGCGTGCCTGTTTTTCGGCTTCGGCAGTTACCGCGCAAGTGTTAAAAATTATCGCATCGGAAAGACCGGCAGCGCCCGCCTGATCGCGGATCACTTCCGATTCCCAAATATTCAACCGGCAGCCAAAGGTTTGCACGTCAGGCGCATTGCGTTTGTTCATGCGCTTGTCCTCATCAATGCCAATAAATCGCCGTGAAGTACCCCATCAAAAACATAGGCAACCGGCCCGCGCATAATCACCCGCCCGCCTGCTGTGCCATCATCCTGCCAGTCGATAAAAACACTGCCGCCATCCATGATGATTTCATTGCGCCGCGCACCGCGCCCCGATCGCTTTACCGCAACACCAACAGCACAAGCTCCTGACCCACAGGCAAAGGTAATGCCACCGCCACGTTCCCATACGCGCATGCGAAACTGGTCTGGACCAACCTTGGTCACAAAGGAAATATTCGCCCGATCGGGAAATAGTGGATGATGCTCAAGTTGTGGCCCGATATGCGCAAGATCAATCGCCTCTGCATCATCGACAAATAGCACCGCATGCGGATTGCCCATTGAATGGCAAACCGCTGTCACCGGTGCTAATGCGCCAAGGTCAACCGCCGCCGTATCGGCAGGACTTGCCAAAGGCACCTCATCCCATGCAAGCCGCGCCGGCCCCATATCAACCGCGATATGATCGGCAACTTCAGCCGCACGCCAGCTTTGCAAAATGCCAGCATCTGTCTCGATCGACAGCTTTGATAATCCAAGATCGCGCATCACCAGATCGGCAACGCATCTTGTGCCATTGCCGCAAGCAGCAGCGTCACTGCCATCGCTATTGAGAATCTGCATGAAAATATCAGCCTTAGCCGAAGCGCGGATAATCAATATCTGATCACAGCCAATGCCGAAATGGCGGTCAGCAAGACGCGTTGCCACAGCAGCCCCGATCACATCGGGAATGCCATTTGCCGGATCGCGCGCATCAAGAACAATGAAATCATTGCCAAGGCCCTGCATCTTCAAAAAAGCTGTCATAGCACAGCATATAGCGGGTTTTTCCCCATCGCGAAAGGGGGTCAGCATGGTGATGATCGCAGGTTAGAGGGTCAGGCTGATCGGCACATGATCTGATGGCTTGTCAACGCCGCGCCAATCGCGGTGAATTTCCGCATGCGTCACTTTTTCGGCAAGATCATGACTAACCCAAATATGATCCAAACGGCGACCACGATCACTAGCCGCCCAGTCGCGCGCCCGGTAAGACCACCAAGAATATAATTTCTGATCGTCACCAAAATAGGCCCGTACCGCATCATGCCAGCCACCATCGGCAATCAGCCGTTTTAACCCATCGGTTTCCACCGGCGTATGGCTGATGATTTTCAATAATTGTTTCGATGACCAAACATCACTTGCCAATGGCGCGATATTCAAATCGCCAACCAGAATTTCGGCCTTTGGCTGATTTGCGCTGAAATGGCTTGTCATTTCGTCAATGAATTGCAGCTTATGGGCAAATTTCGGATTTGTCTCAATATCCGGAACATCACCACCAGCCGGAACATAAAAATTATGAATGCCAATGCCGTCATTGGTCATTGCCCAGATATGACGGCAATCGGATTTGCCTGTCCATTCCGTATGGTCGATTTTAGCCAAGGGCTGGCGCGCAATAATCGCAACACCATTATAGCTTTTCTCGCCGCGAATGGCCTGATGCGGCCAGCCTGCCGCTGCAAATGCTTCGGCTGGAAAATGCAGATCTTGGGTTTTAGTCTCCTGAAGACATAACACATCAATATCGGCCTGCTGCAAAAATGCCAGCACCGTCTCGAGGCGAAGCCGAACGCTATTGATATTCCAAGTTGCGATTTTCATTTCGAATGGTTCCTTAAAGGGGCGGTTTGATCACTGTCGCCGCAGTACCAGCTAAGTTTTGTTGGCCGGAGGCAAAGGTGGGTTAATTCCCGTCAGAATATTCGGGAAGGCGAAATACCTCATTGGCGATGGGCTGGTCATAAACGATATTTTGTAATGTCACACTAGTTTCAATGCCAGCCGAATCAAGCACGATCCAGCGACGAAACTGAAATGGCTTTTCGGAAAATTCAAGGGTCAAACGGCCAGCCCCTTCGCCATCATCTTTGCCAATTTGAATCCGCACAATGCCAGCACTCGTCGGCAAAACACGCGTTTCATATCCATCAGGCCGAAGCGAGACCTTATCCGCCAGAATGAGCGAAAGCGGGGTTTCAGAAATTGGATAGCTTGTCAGCAGACGTTCATCTGGACGGTCAACATGAAGCCAGACACTGCTGGTGATCAGCTGCAATTCATCGCCTTTGCCATAGGTGATTTTCATGCGTGACGGACGGCTAAATGCCAATTTGCCCTCGGCAGTGGTGCCGTCTGACGCCACCTGCACAAAATCGGCTGAAATCGTTCTGATCTTATTAAACCACGCTTCGGCGCGCATCAAATCATCATTGGCCATCGACGGCATCGAAACCAGCATGATGGGCAAGCTGACGAGGAACATCACCATTGACCCGAAACCTATGATTCGTTTTCTAATCATTAACCGCGTCATAATCCATGGTGGGAGAGTTTTTGGCAGTAAGGTGATTGGCATTACAGGCCACCATTTTCATTATCAGTTAGCAGGACATCGCGTTTGCCAACATGATTCGCCGCTGAAATAATGCCGTTGCTTTCCATTTCTTCAATGATCGTTGCGGCGCGGTTATAGCCAATTTTCAAATGCCGCTGAACAAAGCTTGTTGATGCTTTTTGTTCACGAACGACCAACGCCACCGCTTGTTCATAAAGGCTACCGCCATTGCTTGGCACCGTCCCGTCACCAGCACCATCGCCGCCAATTTCAACCTCTTCAACAACGCGGTCATCATATTCAGGCTCGCCTTGCTGGCGTAGGAAATTGGCAACAGCTTCAACCTCACCATCATCGACAAACGGGCCATGCACGCGTACAACCCTGCCGCCACCTTCCATAAACAGCATATCACCCCTACCAAGAAGCTGTTCGGCGCCCTGTTCGCCAAGGATTGTGCGGCTGTCGATCCGCGACGTGACCTGAAAGCTTATTCTTGTTGGAAAATTCGCCTTGATTGTGCCGGTAATCACATCGACTGACGGGCGCTGGGTTGCCATGATGACATGGATTCCCGCCGCCCGCGCCATTTGCGCCAAACGCTGAACCGCGCCTTCGATTTCCTTGCCCGCAACAAGCATCAGATCGGCCACTTCATCGATCAGCACCACAATGAATGGAAGCGGTGCCAGATCGAGAATTTCCTCTTCATGGATCGGTTTGCCGGTTTCAGGATCAAAGCCGGTTTGAACGCGTCTTGTCAAAACTTCGCCCTTGGCCCGCGCTTCGGCAAGACGGTCATTATAACCGCCAATATTACGAACCCCCATCTTGGCCATATTGCGATAGCGGTTTTCCATTTCGCGAACCGCCCATTTCAATGCAGTAACTGCCTTTGACGGATCGGTCACAACCGGACTCAAAAGATGCGGAATGCCATCATAAACCGATAGTTCCAGCATTTTCGGATCAATCATAATCATCCGGCAGGTTTCGGGCGTATGCCGGTAAAGAAGCGACAGGATCATCGCATTGATGCCAACTGATTTTCCGGAACCGGTGGTACCCGCAACCAGAAGATGCGGGAATTTGGCGAGATCAACCACCACCGGCGCGCCGGCAATATCCTTGCCAAGCGCCATTGGCAGACTTGAACGATCACTGGCCCAGCTATCATGGTCAAGAATATCACGAAGCATAACAACCTGCCGGTCTTCGTTTGGCAATTCGATGCCAATCACATTCTGGCCGGGCACAACGGCAACCCGAACCGAAATGGCGCTCATTGAACGGGCGATATCATCGGCAAGCGAAATCACGCGTTGCGATTTGGTACCCGGTGCAGGGTTCAAATCATAGCGGGTGACAACCGGCCCATAGCGCACATCGGCAATCGTGCCATTGACGCTGAAATCCGATAGGACATTTTCAAGCTGGCGTGCATGATCTTCAAGAATCGATTTTGACGGGCCTGATTGGGTTTTTGCTGGTGGATTCAGCAGGCGGGCAGGCGGCAATTGGAATCCCGAACCATTGCCAAAATCAAACATTTCCTGCTTGGCATTCTTTTTGGTGGCGCGCGGTGAGCGCGCTTTGCCACCCGCGGCAATCTGGTCAGCCACATGACCAGTCGCATCGGCAACAAGCACCGGTTCTTGGCGTTGTCTTGATGGTTTTGGTTTGCGCGGCGGTTTTGCCGAAACCAGCTGTTGCGCATTATTGACCGAACCCGCAACCTTTTGGCCAAGGCCGGCAATAATTTTGAACAAAAATCCGATTTTACTGGTTCTATCAGATCGTTTTAACCATTGCCAAGGCGAAATTGCCACCACCCATAGCCATGATAACAAGCCGAAAAACAGCGCCGCACCGCCAACATAATGAATCGTCTCTAGTCCCATAAAGGGCGGTATCGGTTGCATGACCCGCATGATCATGCCAATGATCACCGCGCCTGCCGCCCCGCCATTATCACTGGCACCGCCACCATCAAGCGCAAAAAGACCGCCAGCCAAAAAGCACAGGCTTAGCGGCAAAACAATGATCCGAAATCGCATCCATAGCACTGGCTGTTTCCGGAAATAGGACAAGCCCCAGAATAACGGCACTAAAGCTAGAAAAAATGACGCAAGCCCGATTGCCGCATAAAGCCCGGCCGAGATATTGGCGCCAACCGGCCCAAGCCAATTGGCCACAGGTGCCGTTGAAACCTGATTAAAGGACGGGTCATTTTTACCAGCGGTGATAAGCGAAATCAGCAACAAACCCGATATCAAAAAAAGCCCAAGACCAAAAATTTCCATTAACCGATTCTGCAAAAACTGCATCATCGCAATGGAAAAAATGGGTTTTTTGTCGTCACTATCGGCCATGACTTTCCTTATAGGGTAAATCTGTGTGGCAATCTAGGCATTGCCATGAGCGTTATTTTTGGTCAAAGGCATTATCATTGCTGGCTTTTATAAATTTTCGCCACCCGTGAAAGCGCCTCATCGGTGCGTTCGGCATTATGAACAAGCGCCAATCTGACATAGCCAGCACCCGGATTGCCATCTTCGGTTTCCAGACCCATAAAAGATCCGGGAACAGCCTTTACCGCCTGTTCGGCCATCAGCCTTTTGACAAATTCAATATCATCATCGACCTTGAGCCACAGGAAAAAGCCGCCTTGCGGTGAGGCGATGCCAAGATGTTTTTCAACAAGGGCAAAATTGGCATCATAATAGGCACGGATTGCAGCAACATGCGCCTCGTCATCATAAAGATCGGCAGCGACCGCCAAAAGCGGTGTTGGCACCAGTGATCCGCCATTGCCGACAAGTTTTAAATATTGTGCCACAACCTGCCTGTCACCAACCATGAATCCGGCACGAAGACCAGCCGCACCCGACCGTTTTGACAGTGAATTCAACACCACCAAATTGGCCAGTGGATCTGCATCGCCAGCGATGCCATCTTGGCGTGCAACCAAGGCGGCGGCCTGCATCAGACCCGTTGGCGGACTGTGCCGCCAAATATCGGCATAGCATTCATCCATCACCAGCAGAAAGTCATGTTTGCGGGCAAGCCGGACTACATCCACCAGATAATCCATATCCATAACGCTGCCTTGCGGATTTGTCGGGCTGCACAGATAGAGAATGCTGGCGCGGTCAAGATCGGCAGATGCAACCGCATGAAGATCGGGGAGAAAATTCTGATTGGCACCGCTGTTCAGCCAGATCGTCTCACCGCCAATGGCAAGCGCACCGGCGCGCCATGCGTGATAAAAGGGATTGGTCACTAGCGCGGCGGCATTAGGCTTGCTTGCTGTTACCAGATGGCCAAGCAAATGAAGTGGTTCGCGCGTTCCGGGAACCGGAATGATTTGGCTTGCATCGGCAAGCCCTGCAGCTTCGGGCCAACGCCGCGCAATATAGCCTTCAATCGCTGCGGTAAACCGCGGGCTTCCCGTTGCCTTTGGATAGAATTGCCATTGGTCATTATGACGCGACACACTGTCGAGCAACAGGGCAGCTGGCGGCTGTTGTGGCTCGCCAATCGACATATCAAGAACGTGCAGATTTGCTGGCGGCGTTATCGATTCAAGAAGCCCGCGAAGCTGGACAAACATATTGCCGTCAAAAATAGCATGCGCTGGATTAAATTTCATGGATGTTTTCACCATATCAAATGAAAGGCTTGATCAAAAAGACGGCTTGGCTCGCCAATTGGTTATTTCGCCCTCATTGGTAGCGCATGCCTTGCGCTGGGGCAATGGCTGCGATGATGTTACTCACTAGCAAAATAGACCAATTTCAGTAAACTGCTTTCAACCAGATTGATTGTGATGAGTGATCTGGTGCCAGCGCACCATATTGCCTTGAAAAGGATCACGCCCCCATGCCGCAAAAGCCAGCCATTTTTCTTGACCGCGACAATACGCTGATCCATGATGATGGCTATATTTTCGAGATTGAAAAATTTGCCTGGATCACTGGTGCGGTGGCGGCGTTAAGGCGGTTTCATCAGGCCGGATTGCCAGTATTTATCGTGACCAATCAAGGCGGCATTGGACGCGGCATCTTTACCGAAAGCGATATGCATAACTTCAATCATCATCTGATTGATGCTGCCGAAAAGGCCGGTGGTGGCATTACCGATATTGCCTTTTGTCCCCATCATCCGCTTTCGCCTGATCCGGTAATGGCGGCGGCATGTCGTTGCCGCAAACCCGAACCGGGATTGCTGTTTGATCTTGCACAAAAATGGCAAATTGACCTTGGTGCCTCAGTGATGATTGGCGATCGTGATAGCGATGTTGAGGCTGGAAAGCGGGCTGACATGGCCGCCTATCTTTTTGATCGGGGTGATCTGGATCAGCTTGCCAAACAAGTGATGGATCGCCATTTTACGGCAAAGACGGATGGCAGCAAATGACCGATCAGACACATTATGAAGTGATTATTGTTGGCGGTGGGCTGACCGGGGTGATGATGGCATTGGCGCTGTCTTATGGCGGCTATGGATTGGCTGCGGCACCCGCAATTGCGCTTGTTGACCGCGCCCCAGCACACAACAAATCATCAGATTCCGCATCAAGCACCAGCAAAACCACAAGCGGTGATCATCGCACCACCACCATTCACGCTGCTGGCAAAACCATGCTTGAAACACTTGGCGTCTGGCCGCTTATTAGCGATATGGCAACGCCGATCACCCGCATCAAAATTGCCAATGGCGCACCGCGCCAAGGCGGGCTTGCGCGGCTTCAACGCCCCGAATTCAGTCTTGATTGGCATGATGCTCACCAGCCAATGGCATATGTTGTGGCCAATGACCAGCTTCTTGATGCCCTCTATATGGTGATGGCAACGCGGCCAATTGCCCATATCACCGACGCCGAGGTGACAAGCTTTGACGGGGCAGGTGATCTTGCCCGATTGCAATTTGCCAACCGGCCCGATTTATCCTGCCAGCTGGTTGTTGCTTGTGATGGTGCGAAAAGCAAATTGCGCGATTATGCCGGCATCCACAGCTTGGCCGAAACACATCGGCAAACCGCCATTGTTGCCAATCTCACGCTTGAACGCGATCATGCCAATATTGCCTATCAGCGGTTTTTGCCAAGCGGGCCATTGGCGTTGATGCCGCATGGCCCGTTTCGAGCTTCTCTTGTCTGGACGTTACCAAAGGCCGATGCCGATCATTTTATGGCGCTTGATGAAGCCGATTTTGCCAGTGTGCTATTGACCGCTTTTGGTGAAACGCTTGGTGGATTGCAGCTTGACGGGCCACGTCTTGGCTGGCCTTTAAAGCCAACGATTAGCCGCAAAATGACCGGCTCACATCTGATTCTGGCAGGCGATGCCAGCCATGCGATCCACCCGCTTGCCGGTCAGGGATATAATCTGGCGCTTGGTGATGCGGCGGTTCTTGCCGATTGTCTTGCCCGCGCCAGCGCACGCGGGCTTGGCGCTGGTCACCGGTCGGTTGAAACTGATTATCTTGCCGGACGCAAATTCGAAGTCACCGCCATGACAGCCATGACAAGCGGGCTGAACCAGCTTATGTCATTTCAACCAGCCATTGCCAAAATCACCGGCGCGGGTATGGGGCTGGTCAATGCTGGTCCAGTAAAATCATTTTTTCAGAAAAGTGCGATGGGCGGTCACCTGGCACGCGCCAACCTTCTTGAGGGGCGTTTGCCTACATAATAGAGTCTGCATAATGGGGCCCAAATTATAGAGACTAGTTGCGGCGCGCACCATCACTCGCAAGACGCGCCAGATAATCAGCCATCAACTGATCTTGGCGAAGCGCATAATCATAAAGCAGACCCCAGCTAAACAGGCCGGTATTATGCCCGTCGCTAAAGCTAAGCCGGATTGCATAATTGCCAACCGGTTCAATGCTACTAATTAGGATATCCTGTTTTCCCGCTGGCGTGGTTTTCTGACCAGCACCATGACCTTGCACCTCGGCCGATGGCGATTCAACGCGCAATAATTCGGCTAATAGCGAGAATTGCGCGCCATCATCAAAACGAATTTCCAGCCGATTCTTGGCTTTTGAAAGCCGGATTTCTTCAGGCCAGACATCTTGTGATGGTTTTCGCGGCGGTGATGTGGTCATGGGGTACACTATCCTGGCATTTTAACTTGATCGCCAAACTTGGCAGTCATGGAAATTTTGGCGGTCATGGGCGGCAAAAGCCTATTCATCTGCGCCAAGATCACGCGCTTCATCGCCAAGCATGATTGGCACACCAGCGCGAACTGGATAGGCCTTGCGTGCTTGATGGCTAATCAATTCATGATTTACACGATCATAGGTTAAGGGGCCGCGCGTCAAGGGGCAAACCAGCACTTCAAGAAGCCGTGGATCAATTTCATAATCTGCCGCAGGGTCAGTGTCGCGCATCATTGCCTCCGGTTTCGTCATGCAATGCCATTTCCATCATGGCAATTAATAGATCGGCGCGTTTTGCCATTGAATCGGCTTCTAAAAGCGCCTGTTTTTCGGCAACTTCAAACGGACAGATCATCGATAATGTAGCCAATAACTGATGGTTATCCGAGTTTTCAATTTGCGTCCAGTCGGTCTCAAAACCCTTCATATCGAAATAGCGTTTCATCACTTTGATCAGCGGATCACGGTCAAGCGCGCTAACATCGATGCGAAGATCATTCGCAAAAGGCTGCCAATCAACATCCGCAACCAGAAACCCATTCGGGTCTAGTTCTTGGCGAAGACGATGGAACCGGCACACGCCGTTAAGCGCGATGACAAAACGGCCATCATCACTTTCTTGAAAAAATGACAAACGTCCGGCACAGCCAGTTTCAAACAAACCCGCCGCATCAGCCCCGTCATCATTGGCCCCGTCATCATTGGCTATGTTATCATTAGCGATGTCACCACCAACATGATGATCAAGTGGCTGTACCATGCCAATCAGCCTTGTTGGCGTTGCCAGCGCATGCCTTACCATCGCCAGATAACGCGGTTCAAAAATATTCAACGGCAATTGCCCGCCCGGGAGCAAAAGGGCGCTTGGCAGCGGAAAAATCGGAATCCGCATCGGAAGCTGGTCAAATTCCGGATCAAAAATACCACCTGCCATAATCACTCCTTAAAAATTAGGTTCAAGCCGTTCTGCATCTGCCTTATGCCTCGAAAAGACTGTTTACTCTGGCCACATTATCGTTGCCCATTACGGGCATAATCCAGCTAGGCGAAAAGTAACGTCGATAGCTTGCGCCGCGCCGCCATCACATCGCGGTTTGCCGGGCCTAGCGTCTTGAAAAATTCCAATAGCTGCATGCGGGCTGCCTCGTCATTCCAAGCGCGGTCAATGCGGATGGATTCAAGAAGCTGTTCCATTGATTCGGCTTGTTCGCCAGAGGCAAATAACGCCAATGCCAGTTCTTGACGCGCGCCAAGATCATTCGGATCAGCATTAACCGCCGCACGCGCTTGCGTCAAACCGCCAGCCGCACGCGCCGCCTTTTCGGCCAAGTCAAGCGAGTCAATGGCAATCACCATGGCTGGTTTATCGCGAAATTCATCATCAAGCTGATCAACAATTTCGCGCGCGCCATCAATATCTTTCATCCCAACCATACAACGGATCATGCCTGCAAGACCATCGGGCGATTCAGGATCGGCCGCCATGATTTCATGATATTGCGCCATCGCATTGTCATAATCTTGTGTTTCAAGAAGGTTGTTTGCCGCCTCGACCATTGCCGCGATATCGGGGCCACTGCCGCCAGCCGCTACCAGCTTGTCAATAAATTGCTTTAACGTTGATTCGGGCTGCGCACCGGCAAAACCGTCAACGGGCTGTCCATTGAAAAAACCATAAACTGTTGGCACTGATTGCACCCGCATCTGTTGGGCAATTTGCTGGTTCTCATCAATATTGATTCGCACCATCTTGACCTTGCCCTTGGCGGCAGCAACGACCTTTTCCAACAGCGGACCAAGCTGTTTACATGGCCCACACCATGGAGCCCAAAATTGCACGACGATTGGCGTTGTTGCCGAACCATCAATGACCTCGGCCATGAAATTATCCATATTCACATCGATTGGTGTGGTATCGGCAGCGGCCGCGATAAGCTGTTCCATTTTGTCCTAAACCTTCTTTAAAAGGCGGTGATCCGATTGTGATCCACCGCCAAGACGGTGCATTTTAATCGGCGGTCACGCACTTTTTCAACTCCTCATGTAGATGTAATCATCAGGCGTTGCAAAACAAGGGGCGCGCCATGACTGACCCCAAAGCCATTTAAAAATCAAGCCAGCGCGGCCGATGGCCTGTATGCGCCAAAAATTGCTTCAAGCCTGATCTGGTGATGCCAATCGTCATGTCATTGACAAGCGGATGGGCGTAAATGCGATCATCGGTTTGAAGCGCCGTATCAAGAAACAGCGAAACTTTATGGTCCGAATCATTAATCACTGTCAGCGGGCTGACCGCGCCAGGGCGCACACCCAACATTTCAAATAGCCGGTCAGCACTGCCAAATGACAGCCGGTCAGAACCAATTTTCTGATCAAGAGTTTTTAAATCAATCACCCGATCTTCTTGGGCGACAATCAGGAAATTGCGCTTTTTCCGGTCGCGAAGATACAGATTCTTGATATGAATCCCGGGCATATCACCGCGATACGCTTTGGCATCTTCAACTGTTCGCAAAGGCGGATGATGATGCGTGACATAATCAATCGCCAGCGCGTCAAGAACCGCCAAAAGTGATTCCGGCGTCGTTGGCAAGCTGTCTTTGAATTGTGATGATGCGTCCATAATGCGGCCCTGATAAGGTGATTAATCCGTCGCCATAATGACGATGACCATAGGCTGGCCCGATCTCTTTCTAGCCGGATGAACACGCCTCTGCAAGACCATCGGTTTGCCACGCCATAGGCGGGTGGTAAATCTGGCTGAATTCTGTGAAAAATGTAACGAAATGCAACGATTGACGCGAATCGTCGCACATATTAAGACACGAGATTACAGCGACAGATATGGTTGCGTTACAAAATGAAATTCAGGCGATGATGAATATTGGTCTAATCGGATGTGGCATGTGGGGCCGGAACTTGGCGCGCAATCTTGCCCAGCTTGAGGTGTTGGCTGCGGTTGCCGATCGCCATACCAAAAACGCCGCCGAATTTGGATCAGCCTTTGCCGCCAAATCGATTGATGTGGACACGCTGATCGATGATGAATCAATTGACGGCATTGTCATTGCCACCGCCGCGCCAAGCCATGATGCGCTTGCCATTGCCGCCTTGGCCGCTGGCAAACATATTTATGTGGAAAAGCCATTATCGCTGAGTTTGGCTGGGGCAAAAGCCATTCAAGACGCTGCGCATGCGGCCAAAAAACAAGTGATGGTCGGACATTTGATCCGCTATCATGCCGCCTTTATCGAATTGCAAAAACAGCTTGCCGCTGGTGCCATTGGCAGCCTTCGCCATGTTCAGGCAAACCGGTTGGCAATGGGGCGTATTCGCAATACCGAATCTGTATTGTTTGATTTATGCCCGCATGATCTGTCGCTTATCCTTGCGCTGATTGGCGGCCTTCCGACAAAAATTCATTGTGCCGGCGCAAGCCATATGACCCCGAATATTGTTGATTTTCTGACCAGCTTTATGAGTTTTGAAAATGGGGTTTCGGCGGGCATGCAAACAAGCTGGCTAAGCCCGTTCAAAGAACATCGTCTGACAGTCACCGGAACCGCCGGATCGCTGGTTTTTGATGATACCAAAGCTTGGCCGGAAAAATTGACCCTCTTTCAGGATCAAATGCGGTTGAATGGCGAACATTTCATCATTGATCGAGCAAGCCCGATTGCGCTTCCAGTTGCCGAAGCCGAACCTTTAAAAGATGAAATGCGCGCCTTTATTCAAACCTGCGAAACGGGCAAGCCAGCGCCAACTAATATTGCCGAAGCGATAATGGTTCAACAGGTTCTTGAAACCATGCAAACCCAGCTAATCGATACATCCGCCACACCCTCGAATCATCAGCCAGTGAGGCCTAAATGAGCATCGCCTTTATTGATTTAAAAGCCCAGCAAACCCGTATTCGCGACAAGGTCGAAGCCGGATTCCAAACGTTGCTTGATCATGGCGCCTATATCATGGGGCCAGAAATTGCCGCATTGGAAACGCGTCTTGGTGAATGGACAGGCGTTGCGCATAATATTTCCTGTTCGTCAGGAACCGATGCGTTATTGTTGGCGCTTATGGGACTAGAGTTGCAACCCGGCCAAGGCGTCATCGTTCCCTCTTTTACCTTTGCCGCAAGCGCTGAAGTGATTTCGGTCATGGGCGCAATCCCGATTTTTGCCGAAGTGGATAAAATCAGCTTTAACCTTGATCCAGAAAAATTGCCGCAAGCGCTTGCCGCGGGCAAAAGTGCGGGCATCGATATTGTTGGCATTATTGGCGTTGGGCTGTTTGGCCAGCCGGCTAATTATACCGCCATTGGCAATTTCGCCCGAGAAAATGGCCTGTGGCTGATTGATGATGCCGCGCAAAGCTTTGGCGCAACATGGCATGGCAAGCCGGTTGGCCAGCTTGCCAATGTTACCTGCACAAGCTTTTTTCCGGCCAAACCGCTTGGTGCCTATGGTGATGGCGGCGCAATCTTTACCAATGATGATAAAATTGCCGAAATCATCCGTTCATGCCGTGTTCATGGCATGGGACGCGATAAATATGAAAATATCCGCATTGGCATGACTGGCCGTCTTGATACCATGCAGGCGGTGGTGCTTGACGCCAAGCTTGATATTTTTGCCGATGAGCTTGTGCATCGTCAAAATGCTGCCAACCGCTACGCGGCTTTGCTTGAGGGCGTGGTTAGCACGCCATCGCTTGCGGCAGGCGTCACATCAAGCTGGGCACAATATGTGATTCAATTGCCACAAGGCAGCAACCGTGACGCCATCTGCAAATCGCTTGCGAATTCCGGTGTGCCGACAGCAATTTATTATCCTGTGCCAATGCATCGTCAGCCACCCTATGCACATTACCCGGTTAGTGCTTGCAATCTGCCGGTGACAATGGATTTATGCGATCATGTGTTGGCCTTGCCAATGCATCCCTATCTTGAAACAGACCAGCAAGCGCTTATTGCCAGCAGCCTGAAAGACGCGCTGGCTACGGCCTAAAATTATCAATTCTGAGGGTCTGCCGCACCAACAGATGGCATGCAAATGAAAAAACCGCTGCCAACACCACTCGATTGGGTAATTTGCCTCTTGCAAGGGCGCAAGGCTTGGATTATACCAGCTTTCAGCGGTTCGCGATATCCGCATCCCAACTGATTTTATGGATGCGACGCGGGTGTAGCTCAGTGGTAGAGCACAACCTTGCCAAGGTTGGGGTCGAGGGTTCGAATCCCTTCACCCGCTCCAATTTTCCTAACGATGAACATGTATCTCACTGATTTGTAGACATATTGATTGTTTGCAGGTGGTGAGTGATGTCCAAAGTGATGTACCGGTTTGATGATCGTTACATATCATGTCGGGCTGGTGTCTATGATGATATAAGACGCGTTCCATAAGGCGTGAGGCAGCATTATGCCTCCAAACGCCAAAACTAGCGCTGGTTTTATCTTTTGACTTCGGGGATTAAGCCACACGGCGCAAAACGCAGCGTTAACAAAAGGACCAACCCCATGGTTATGAGGCGTGTATGCGCTGCATTTTCGATTAAATGCAATCGTAGCCAATGGGCTGGTTCCATGCCCGACGTCAGCAAAGTGATAAGCCAAAGGCCAATTGGTTCGGCCTCAATCCAGAAGAACCAGACAACAAAGCCGCCCAGAACCGCACCCCAGTTATTACCCGAACCACCAACAATCACCATCACCCAAATCAGGAAGGTGAAACGGAGTGGCTGATAACTTGTCGGGGTGAATTGTCCATCAAGTGTTACCAGCATCGCACCAGCAATTCCAATTACTGCCGAACCCAAAACAAACACCTGCAAATGCCGGGAAGTAACATTTTTGCCCATCGCATTTGCCGCAACCTCATTGTCACGGATGGCTCGCATCATCCGCCCCCACGGTCCACGAAGGGCGCTTTCCGAGAGCCAAATTATGGTCAATAGAACAATGAGGAAAAGGCCTGCATAACACAGTTTTACCAGCAAAGATGAAGCCTCAACAATTGACAGGTTGAACTGCGTGATGATTTCTTGAAACCATGTGGCCTCTTGCAAATCCACCTCATAGGGCACCGGCCGTGGCAAGCCGTTCACATTCTTTACACCGCGTGTGAGCCAATCTTCAAATTTCAGCACGTAAAGAATTATTTCCGAAATACCAAGCGTCGCAATAGCCAGATAATCTGAACGAAGGCCAAGTGCGACCTTGCCAACAACCCATGCCGCTGCAGCGGCAAACAAACCACCTACTATCCATGACAAGACAATTGGCAAGCCAAACCCACCAAGGTAACCGGTCATGGCGGGGTCAACCGCCTCGATTGCGGCCACCGATGGATCAATCGTCATGCGCATCAGGCTATAGCCGACCACAATAACCAAGCCGATCAGCCAATAGCGTTTCTTGCCTTGTGACCGGGCCCGTTTCCAGAGATAGATGTTGACACAAATAGTCACAAAGCCAATCACCAAACCAAGACCTATCCCGCCGCCACCAGCAGCCCAGGCTGACGGCACTGGGTCCATCGACACGAGCACTGCAGCCAGTCCACCAAGTGCAGCGAATCCCATAACCCCAGCATTAAACAGACCAGCATAGCCCCATTGGATATTCACCCCCAGCGACATTATCGCGGAAATCAAGCACATGTTTAGAAGTGAAAAGGCCAAATTCCAACTTTGGACGAACCCCACAAAACTGAGCATTAATGCCATTATGCAAGCGAGAACCAAATTGCGCCGATGGGCCGGCCAGTATGCTGGCAAGCTAAATATATGGGTGCGCGCAGGCGCATTTTTTGATGGCTTGTTCATAATGACTTCCCACTAAAAATGCCGGTTGGCTTTATAAGCAGCACCACAACCAATATCATGAAGGAGACTGCAAATTTATAATCGGTAGATAATATCTGTAAAAGCCCATCGCCAAAAAGCCCTTCACCAAATAAATAGGCAGCTACTTTTTTATAGGCGAAAGTGAGCAGTAATTCGGAAAAAGCAATGACAAAACCACCGACAATTGCGCCAAGTGGGTTACCAACACCGCCAACGATTGCAGCGGCAAAGATAGGCAGAACAAGATGCAAATAAACCAGTGGTTTATAACTTTTATCAAGTCCATATAAAGTTCCAGCGACCGCCGCCAGCCCCGCTGTAATAATCCATGTGATGCTAACAACACGATCCGGATTTATGCCCGATAAAAGCGCTAGATCCTGATTGTCGGCATAGGCTCGCATTGATTTACCAGTGCGTGTTCGGTTCAAGAACCAGAATATAGCTGCCACCACGATGACTGCAGTAAACACCGTAATGGCCTGCGATGATTTGATTGCCAAGCCTTCGGACAAGCCGCTGATTTCCTTAAATTCGCGGGCCTTCAACAGAAACCGGTCGCCATCATTGAAGTTTCGGTCATTGGGCCCAATGACGAAACGTATAACCCCTCCAATTACAAACATCACCCCAATTGACACGATCAAATAGGTGACTGAACTGGCCCGTTGATGGCGATAAAAGCGAAACACCAGCCGGTCCAATAAGAGGCAAAGTCCAATTGTGCCAAGAATGCCCAAGGGTAGTGCCAAAAGGGCTGTTGGCAATGGTGAAATCGACAAGCCAATAGATTGTAGCCAATAGGTTGAAAGGATGGTGATCATGGCACCGAAAGACATAACCTCGCCATGGCTGAAATTTGAGAAATTCAGCACCGCATACACCATTGTTACCCCAAGCGCACCAAGGGCAAGTTGGCTGCCGTAGGCCAGGCCCGGAACCAGAACGAAATTCGCCAAAAGCACCAGTGGATTTAACAGCATTTCCATCAATCAGCCTCCCAAAAAGGCTTTGCGAACATTGGCATTGCGCAGCAAATCCGTTCCACTGCCAGTATAGCGATTTTCACCTTGCACCAGCACAAAGCCCTGATCAGCAATGCCAAGAGCCTGTTTGGCATTTTGTTCAACCATCAAAACAGCAATGCCGGTGCTGGCTACGTCGATGATGCGGTCAAACAGCTCATCCATCACAATTGGTGAGACGCCAGCGGTGGGTTCATCAAGCATTAGCAGTTTTGGTTCTGTCATCAACGCACGTCCGACAGCGACCTGCTGCCGCTGTCCACCGGATAATTCACCAGCACGCTGATGACGCTTTTCTTTTAAAACCGGAAACAGGTCGTAGACCTGCGCCATGATGCCGGCGATCGGGCTGGTATTGATAAAGGCGCCCATCTCAAGATTATCCTCAACCGTCATCGAGTTAAAAACATTGTGGGTTTGCGGAACAAAGGCCATGCCTTTTCTCACGCGTTCAAATGGCGCGAGTGCGGTTATATCCTCACCATCAATTAATATTTTCCCACCACGGAGATTTAACATGCCAAAAATGGCTTTCATCGCGGTGGATTTGCCAGCTCCGTTTGGACCAACAACAACGGCAATTTCACCAAGGTCAACACAAATAGAACAGCCGTTCAAAATATCTGTGCTGCCATAGCCGCCAACCATATTTTCACCAATCATGAATGTCATTACTGGCGGTCTCTGGGTTTGCGTGTCTGGTTTCTTAGGCCTGTGCCCAGATAAGCATCAATGACATCCTCATTTGACTGAACCTGGGCCGCACTACCTTCAGCCAGAACCCTGCCTTGTGCCATCACGATTACTGGATCACACATGCGCGCAATAAATTGCATATCATGCTCAATCATGCAGAAAGTGTATCCAAATTCGGTGTTAAGGCGCAAAATTGCATCGCCAATCTGGTGCAAAAGCGTACGGTTCACACCAGCGCCAACCTCATCCAGAAACACAATCTTAGCGTCTGTCATCATAGTTCGGCCCAGTTCAAGAAGCTTCTTTTGTCCCCCCGATAGGTTGCCAGCATATTCATCAGCAAGATGGGAAATTTGCAAAAACGCAATGACATCATTGGCACGCTGACGGTTTGCGGCTTCTTCGGCACGGATTTTCTTTGGTGATAGCCATATATCAATCAGGCGTTCGCCGGACTGGTTGGGCGGAACCATCATTAGATTCTCCCGAACAGTCAGCGATGAAAATTCATGCGCTAGCTGGAAGGTACGCAACAGACCTTTGTGAAATAACTCATGCGGCGCTGCACCTGTGATATCCTGCCCGTCCAGAAAAACCCGGCCAGTATTAGGTCTGTAAAGACCGGCAATTACGTTGAAAAGCGTCGTTTTTCCAGCACCATTTGGTCCAATCAGACCAGTAATTGAACCGGTTTCAACAGACAAGCTGATATTATCAACAGCCTTGATGCCGCCAAAATGCATGCTGACATTTTGAACAGATAGCATGGATCAGCTTTCAAACACGGCCCCAAACGCATGTTCAGGGCCGGGTTTTTGGTTAATGACTAACGATAACGAACAGGCGTAATTTTCTGATCTTTGATCATGATCTCTTGGAAAGAGCCAGCTGACTCACCCGGGCCAATCAACTCGACATCTGTTGCGCCGACATAATCCACATCACCGCCAGAGGCCAAGATTTTCAAGGCCTTTGCCAATTCGCCTGGGTAAATTTTTTCGCCAGGCGCATTCGCAACATCAGTAATTTTCGTTTTGAATTTGAGGCTGTCAGAAGAAGAGGATGCTTGCATGGCAAGGATCATCAATGCCGCTGCATCATAGGATTGTGGTGCATAAGGTCCCGGCTTAAAGCCAGCCGCCGTAGCCAGACCATTGAACTTGGCTGCACCGGGGCTGTCTGTGCCCGGCAAAGTGCCATATGAACCGTTCAAATCCTTACCGATTGCGGCTGGAAGGCTGTCGCCAATCATGCCATCGGGCAAAACAAAAACATCAAATGCACCTGCGTCAATCGACGCCTGAATAACGCCCTTACCACCCTGATCAAGATAACCGGCGACAATCAACACATCACCACCAGCCTGCGCCAGTGCAGCAACCTCTGCGCCATAATCACCTTTACCATCTTCATGCGAAGTCGAGATGGTTACTTTACCACCCAAATCTTCAAAATTGCTCTGGATGCTGGCTGCCAGACCCTTGCCATAGTCATTATTTGTATAGCTGATGGCTGCCGATTTCACACCTTTCTCTTTGAGGATTTCCGCTAGCACCTGACCTTGACGTGCATCTGATGGCGAAGTCCGGAAAAATAGTCCATTGTCTTCGACAGTAGAAAGAGCCGGTGAGGTCGCTGATGGTGAAATCATTACCACGCCTTTTGCAAGCGCAACATTTTGCAAAACTGCTGTGGTCACACCTGAACAGTCGGCACCCATAATGGCACTGACACCATCTGAGGTGATCAACCGTTCTGCGGTTGCAGTTGCTGCTGCCGCATCAACACAAGTTGAGTCACCACGAACAGAGATAATTTTCGAGCCACCCATAAAAGCACCGCTTTCACTGGCTTCTTTCATTGCCAATTCAGCACCGCTTGCCATATCTGGTGTTAACGATTCGATAGGCCCAGTAAACCCTAATAGCACGCCAATTTTCACATCAGCAGCAAACGCTGGCGTTGCCAGAAAAGCGGCCGTCACCGCTAAAGCGAGAGTTTTTTTCACAATATCCACCCCTAGTAGTTTTCAATTAAAATAGTTTATAAGTCTCTGATGCGTCGTTAGTTAAAGAAACTTGGCACTCACGGCATCATTTGAAACTCAAAAAATAATCATGCCATCTAGACAAAATACCCTATTCTGGTTGGCTCATTCAAGCCAACAAATCATGCATAGCATCACCAACTTTTTGAACCGCATGTTTTGCCGTCACACCCATCAATTAAGATTGCAAACCCAATGTATTGATTATCGATGGAATTTGTTTTTTAAAGTTGAAAAATCCCTTTTTCGCATATTGCCAGCAATGGAGATCTTCTGCGCGCTTGCGGATATGCAGTGTCACATTGGTCAATGATTGAAGGCGTTTCAGATAATCAAGATTATCCCCAACAAACGGATATACAACATCAAGTCCCTCAATGGTGGATGCTATTTTGATGAAATTGGAAGGATCACACAATCTAGCATTTTGGCAGCGCACTACAAAATCATTGCTTAGCGCCTGCTTAAAAGCAAGCACATTGTTGCTCAGCAAAATACTGCGTTCGTCATTGTTTAGGCAAATAACAAAAACAGTTTCATAGTTGTCGTAGATATTTTCACTTTCAAGATGTAGGTCGGTATCAAAGACAACAAGCGTATTAAATTTCTGTGTCATGCCGCCAGCTGGATCAATTGGAAGAGTGGTATGATCAGTATTATCAAAATACGGCTCTGCCTCCTCGTTTAGATTATCATCACCAAACATACCATCAGTATAACGTGAAATATTGTTCGAACGAGCAAGATAGTGTTTACCCACTGTTTGCACGCCTGCCACCCACCGCCAACCAAGTGTATTTGACGCGGCATCGCCATCAAGCAAATGGTGCATGAAAAAACGTGCGCCTAATTGCCAAGGCAAGCCAAGGGTGAAAATCCAAATGCTGGCAAACCACATTCGAGTGTGGTTATGCAGATAATTTCTATCCCGTAACTCATTTACCCAGCTGTCAAAGCACCGGATCCCAGTTTTACCCTTGATGGCATTTTGGTAATTTGAGTTCGACGCGTTGTCGAAATCGAATGAGACAAAAGCATCCCACACCGTTGGTCGGTGTTCAAGCCAGCCCTTCCAATAGACCCGCCAAAACACTTCCTGGACAAACTTTTCGACATGATCGTGGCTATGCAAGGACAAGGTCTGGGTAATTATGTCATACTCAAATAAGACCCGGTGTGAGATGTATTTGGATAGGCATGACACATTGCGCCGGTTATCTGGGCCAAAATCAAAATTACGCAAATGATCATAGGAATTGATGGGGCCATCTAGAAACCGTCCTAGGTCTTCATGAGCAGTCTTGTACAAATGTTCGATGATGGGCGGCACAATTTGATCCTATGTTAATTCCTGATAAACGCTTAAAACATCATTCCGCCTAATTTTGTCAATTACGCATATCTGCTTTAGAGCAGGTTACCTGGGTGATATTTTTTCATATGCTTTTGTATGGTGAGTTCGCAAACCGCTGCAATTGAAGAGGAACTGTCACCGCCTCAAGATTGAAAATATCAGATTTTGCTAAATTCAAAAAGTAAGCACGCAAGCCAAGTTGGATAAAAAGGCAATTGATAAATTGTCCTTTGATTTATATGGTATGTATCACTTGTATTTTAATCTTAACACTTTAGGTCTATTTGTGAGATAGCACCTTCTAATGGGCCTGTATGCCGCGCGACAGTCACGCCTCATAAGTCTATCTAATGGCAAAACGGTATAAGCTTCGTGGCTCACTTTTGGAATGGTTTACATCATGACAAAAGAAGAGCGCTAAGTCTCAACAGACAGTGAGTAAGCGCATCATGTTAACATAGCTGATATGCGTCTCATAAGACGGCCAGAGACTGTGACAGAATCCACACTTGCTGACATCTTTGCCTTTCGGCTTAAAGCTAAGGCCGTGTTCTGCTTTGACGATAAGCACTGGTATTTGTGGAATGGTGAAAAATGGCAGACGGACAAACAAAAGCAGATGCTCCTGCATATCGTGGAGTTTGTTCAGTAAATTGGCTCGCCTATTTCAATTTTTAATCGCAATTTCTCTGCGCCAGATGTAAAGGCCGGACAAAATCGTTAAAGCACTGCCAAATAACATCATTGCATTTATCTGCTCGCCAAGGATTAAAATGCCAGCTGCTACAGAAAACAGAAGTCGAGTGTAACGAAACGGGATAACAACGGATACATCACCCAATCTGACAGCCTTCGTTGTAAAGAAAAAACCTAAAGAACCAAAAGCGATCATTGCCGCAAGTATGGCGGTCATCCATAAATCAGGCACGATGGCTTCCCCTGAAATAATGAGTAAAACACTACCGCTGACGATAAATAATACTGACGTGTAAGACGATAGAAGTAGCGTTGAAAAATTGTCTCGAACTAGCTTAGTCGTGATATCTCGCAACGCCATACCTACTGCAGCAATCAATACAAAGGCCGTTGTGATATCAAAAGTAGCAGCACCAGGTTGGATGATAAATAAAGTTCCCAAAAAACCAATGACGATGGCCAACCATCGCCTCGCACCAACTCTCTCTCCAAGAAACAAAGCTGCGGCGGCGGTAACCATCAGCGGTACAGTTTGAATCACTGCTCCAATAATGGATATGGGGACAAATACTAATGCCAAGCACATACCATTAATGGCAATGAGGTCCCCAATATTTCTCAATACCACTGCAAGATTAGTGAATGGTGATAAGCGAACAGACTCTCCCTCAATACGCATGATCCCCAAAAACACCATTATCGACCCTACACCAAATATAATCATTACTTGTCCGAGTGGTAATGTTTGGCTGGCGATTTTGATCAGTAAATCACATAAGGTTAGACAACCCATTCCAATAATCATTAGGATTATGCTTTTCAAATTTGGACTCATAATTTCCTCATACACCGGCCACAGCGCCAACGAAGGGATCAGCCTCAAGCAAGCGCAGCTGACCATGACCAAACCATCAATTAAAAGATTTTGACACGCCAATTGAAATTGAGATTTTGGGCGGCGTCACACATTTCTTTTCAGTCTGAAGCGCCCTGATATGACGACGGCGGGCTGGGGCATTTTCGCCAAGGTCGGCAGCGAAATCAAATTCGGCTTTTAACGCGACGCAATCAAGGGCTTCATCCCCATCGCGGGTGAGAATTGACCGGTCAAGCGGCGCGCAACCAAGCAACAAAAACAATACCATCACCGTTACGGAACGCATGGCAACCCCTTTACAAACAACCAAGTGATGGTCTTAGAACCGCCATCTCCAGATCACCCAACGTAACACGCCAATAGCCGTGGCCAAACCAGCCAGTTTTGCTTATGGCTTGAACGCAACAACCGGCGCACCGCCTGCGATCCAGCCAACAATACCGTCACTCAGATGGGTGACATCACTGTAACCAAGCTGGCTGACAAGCGCATTGCCGATAATGCCGGTTCGGTTTCCGGTACGGCAATACAGCATGACGGGCGTATCTGGCGTTGGCACGATGGCGGTAAATTTTGTCTGAAATTCCGAATGCAACTGCCCTGATTGGGTAAAGGCGGTAATGGTATGCGCACCTTCGATGATTCCGGTTTCTGCCCATTCTTCAGCGCGGCGGATATCAATCACCACAACACCGTTTTTCTGCGCCGCCTTTAAATCGGCAGCTGTGGCATCACCCAGTTTCGGTGGTATGGCAACAGAAACAAGCTCGACATCGAAAACCAATGTTGCATTTGGCGGGATTACCCCACCAGCACCCGCCGCACCATAGCCAAGCTCTGGCGGGATTGTCAGAACCCGCTTTTCGCCAATCTTCATGCCCGCAATGCCCTGTTCCCAGCCAGGAATAACCTGTCCGCTACCAAGGGTAAAGCTGAACGGCGTGCCGCGTTTTTGGGAATCATCAAAAACGGTGCCATCGGTCAGGCGTCCTTGATAATGCACTGATACCTGCATCCCGTTCTTGGCTGTTTCACCATCGCCCTCGGCAATGACCTCAAATGATAAATCGGCCGCGTTCACACTAACCCCCAAAAATAAACATACCGGCAAAAAGGCAAGGACTCGCCCAAGGCTTTTGATCCAGTGAAGAATTTTCATCAATTTTTCAACCCTTTGGTAATGAGCCGACTAAACAACAATTCATTAATCACATTATTTGACTGAAGATGCTAGTCCCCACCGGCTCAATTAGTAGCCCAAAATACGTATTTTGTGACCCAGTTTCTGGATTTTTAGCCCAATATTTAAGATGGATTTTTATGTATTAATTCCAAAAAGCCCTTCAAAGAAAATATCATTTGCAAGAAAATTGACGGTTTAATTTGGCATTATTGTTGGGTTATGAAAACATTGACCAGACAGAAAGAGACACTACGGCCAATAGGCAGAGTGCCATTGACAAATTAATTAGTCTTTGAGTTCGGACGGACAACTCTAATAAATTGATTTTTAGTCCCACAAATAACCAAAGACAGTGGAGTAACAACCAAATAAAGTTTGCAATTATCAGCTTAATCCCAGTTTCGATGATGAGGCTTTCAGGGTAAAAAGCGAAACCGCTGAAAAGTGCTGTATTAACAGCACATGCTTTTGGATTGATAAACTGGAGCGTTAAACCGGATATAACTCCCGGTTTTATAACATGGATAAATGCAATTTTTGAGCCGGCAAGAGCAATGCTTAAGGATAGATAAACAAGATATCAAACAGATATAATCAGCAACATCGTTCGAATAATTGTGTCTGCCGAGACTGCAGTTGCAAGGCCCGAAATAACCGCAAGGCAAACAAGATTAGTGCCAAGGGACAAACCAAAAAGGTGCCGAAATCCTTGCCGCCAATCATATGCGGCTCCCACTCCTGCCAATGATAACACGCCTGGCTCAGGTGTGATTATTTAAAGAAAAACCACAAGGACAAATGTTAGCATTTATTAAGGCCTACAAATTTCATCTCTCACATCAATATTTTCTAAAAGTAGTTCGGAGAAATGTTAATGATTCAATCAACTATCGATCATATCGTTATTGGCGCAGCAGATTTAGAAAAAGCAACAAAAAGGATTGAGCAGTTTATAAAAGCGGATTTTTCGAGTGGTGGAAAGCATCCATTGATGGCAACACATAACCGCTTAATCAAACTTCAAAATTCAATATACATGGAAGTTATATCTATAGACCCCAGCGCTACAATGCCCCAATCGTCAGCTCAAAAAAAGCGTTGGTTCTCGCTTGACTCGCAGTCCACAAAACGCCGGTTATCACTTGCACCACAACCTTTGTGCTGGGTTGCCGCCGTTGATAATATCGAACAAGCAGTATCACATTGTGGTTACAACCCCGGTAAAATTATTGAGGTAACAAGAGACAACTTACGATGGAGGTTAACAGTCCCAGAGAATGGGAAATTATCTTTTGATGGCGTTTTACCTATTTTAATTGAATGGCCAAATGGGAAAAATCCTGCCGAAAGGATGCCGGAGAGCAACGTGTGTTTACAGCAACTGACCTTATTTCATTCAAATCCAAAAAAAATCAAAGGCATTTTATCCAAGCTAAATATTTTAGGCCCAATAAATATTGAACTTGGAGAACCAAGAATACAATTTTCTTTCAAAACCGCGAGCGGAAAAAGCATTATTTTTTACGAAAACTGTCTAGCTGATATCCAATCATCCTCCTGAAATACCTGACATAATGTGCCGGCAAATCACGCTATTTCATGTGCGCGCGGCATTTTTTGGATCTTTTTATTTTTTACAACCAGCTATTCAAAAAACCGGGGCACTATTGATCCAACTAGGGCGCACCATTTATTGATAGTTCACGTTAGCTATCGCACGGTGCCTGAATGCGATTTGTCATGCTGTAGTCTCGGCTAATCAAAAATAATTCTATTTTGTCAATTGAGTCTGTTGATATTAAGGAGGTAAGCGCCTTTACAGAAGGTAAATCATTTGGAGTCACCAAAGTTATAAACTGGTCTGACGCTGATAAGCCGTTATAAGCTCCATCCAAAACCGCATACTTATTAAACGCAGTATTAGAAATAACTGTCCTACTTTGTATGCTTACCAACAACGCATCTGACTTTGAGGTTAACTCAAAATTTGTTTTGGTTACTAAGTTAGCTTCCCAGCAGGCTAGCCTCTGTCCAATTCGAATTCTGTAATCTTTGAAATGCTTCTTAATGCCAGCCTTTTGCGCCAGTCGATGCTGTTTATTTTGCCGCCAATTTTCAAGTGATTTTTTACTATCCCATAATTGATGAGACAAAAGACTGTAATCATCAAGCTGGGCTTCATATCGGTTTAACCAAATCAGTCCCTTATGTTTTTCCAGTTCGGGTTTAAGCTTTTCAACATATGAAAAATAATGATGTAAATGACCAGAATTTGGAACAAGTTCAAAAAACAAACCTACGGGCGCTTGATTGCTTTTGTGCATGTGCTGCCTCCAAAAATTTTAAAAAATTAGATATTTGATTTTTCAGCACGGCTTTATTCAGCATTTTTAAAATTAGCTGACAAATTTGTATTTCCACAACAGTTTATCAAAAATACTTTTCTTCAATCTGCACAATCTTTTTATACGATTTTGTTGCCTGTTTTATTTTTTCTGCTAGCGTGAACTCAAGCTGCATCAAGCAGCGCTTCATAAGCCTAATCAAAATTGAGGAGACACTCTCATGAAACGTAGAGATTTTATTACTAAAGCGGGTTTGGTCGGAGCAGGCACAGTTGCTGCGTCTACGCTTGCTGCGCCAGCTATTGCTCAAGACCGAATCGAAATTGCAATGGTATCAACTTGGCCAAGAGATTTTCCTGGCCTTGGCACTGGTGCTCAGCGCTTTGCGCAGAAGCTTTCAGACGTAACTGATGGTCGCATTCAAGTCACCTACTATGCTGCCGGTGAGCGTGTGGGCGCGTTTGATTCCTTTGACGAGGTAGCTTCAGGCAATGCACAAGCCTATCATGCAGCAGATTATTATTGGAAAGGGAAGCATCCTGGATGGGCCTATTTTACAGCCGTTCCATTTGGCCTTACTTACCCAGAAATGAAGGCTTGGCTTCGCTGGATGGGTGGCCAAGAGCTTCACGATGAATTAGCTGGTGAATTTGGTTTAAAATGTGTGCCAATGGGCAACACTGGAGTTCAGTGGGGCGGTTGGTTCAACAAAGAAATCAACTCTGGAGATGATTTAAAAGGACTAAAAATGCGTATCCCTGGCCTTGGTGGAGATGTTATGGCCAAGCTTGGTGCGTCTCCAGTTTCACTTCCAGGTGGCCAAATCTATGAAAACCTTGTCTCTGGTGCAATTGACGCAACAGAATGGGTTGGCCCGTGGAACGACGAAGCGATGAAGTTTTATGAGGCTGCAAAATACTATTACTATCCAGGCATGCATGAGCCGGCTTCACAGCTGCATGTTGGATTTAACGCATCATTCTGGAGCGGTATGAGTGCATCTGATAAAGCGCTTATCCAAGCAGTTGCAGCCGGTGGAGATAATGATTTTATGGCTGAGTACAATGCCAAAAATGGTGCTGCTCTTGAGCGTCTTGTGAATGATCAAGGTGTTGTCGTTAAAGAATTCAATGATGACGTATACGCTGCCTTCAAACGTGGCTCAGACGAGGTATATGAGGAAGTCCAAACTCATTCAGCACTGGCGAAAAAGATCCACGAATCTATGGTAAATGCTAGAAAAATAGTTGGTGATTACGTCCAGCTAAATGACGTTGCGTACACAAATAAGCGTAACGCTGCTCTGGGAGCGTAACGCTGCTCTGGGATAAAAAATCAACTGAGATCCGCTATCTGTAAATAGCGGATCTCAGTCTTTTAATTATTTGGTTATTCATATTTAAGTTGATCATAATGCTGTCAGAACAGAAAAATAATTTGTCTTCCATGCTGCATTTAGTCGGGCTGTGCAGCGCATTTTTAGCAGTTCTTTTTGTGGTAAATAATTTTCTAATTTTTGGATTTAATGCTCCAGGTGTGATCAATGTACTTGGCCTTAACAAAATTTTTGGTGTTGAAAGCCTAAAGGGTGGTTACAGCAGTGGATTATATATTGTTGGGTTGGTGCAAACTGCAGCTGTTTTTGGAGTGACCTTTTGGGCTTGTTTCCATACCATAAAAAAAGGCCAGCTTCGTTTAGATGCCGCGCGCCTTGACTGGCTTTCCGCATATGTTATTCGTGCTGCCTTTTGGGCAGTGCTAATTGTTGGAGTTGCCGACGCTATAATGTCTTTTATGCGCGTTGAAGATTTTCATAAGACAGTTTTTGGTGATTTAGGCGGGGCTATAATTGCCCTACCTAGCTCTCGCGGAATATACATCCATGTTCCTTTGATAATTGTTGCAGCTCTGATTGCTTTACGTGACAAATCAGTTTCTTTGGTATGGTTGACCCTGTTAGTTGTGATTGCTGAGTTCCTCATTGTGGTTGGCCGTTTCATTTACGGTTATGAACAAACCTTTATGGGAGACCTTGTGCGCTTCTGGTATGCAGCTCTGTTCCTTTTTGCATCTGCCTACACATTAAAAGAAGATGGCCATGTCCGAGTTGATGTGTTCTATGCAGGCTTGAAACGGCGCACCAAATCGATACTTAATACGATTGGGACACTGTTTTTTGGAATTCCGCTTTGCTGGCTTATCCTAATACGCGGCATGTGGGGGAAATCCAGTCTAATCAATAGCCCAATGATGAACTTTGAAACGTCAATGAGTGGCTTTGGAATGTATGTGAAATATTTGATGGCAGCTTTCCTCATGATTTTTGCACTAAGTATGATTTTACAGTTTACCGCCTACCTATTTCAGTCAATGGCAGACATTCAGGAAAATATTACTGATGATTTGGATGCGGAAGAGGTTACTCAATAATGGAACTTTTATTCCTAGCACTCCTATTTTTGCTGATGATGTATGCCCTTGGTTCTGGCTATCCCGTTGCATTTGCATTACCAGGCGCTGCCATCGTCACAATCATTCTTGCCGGCCTAACTGGGACACTTTTTGAAGGCGATAGCGGTGCCTATTTTATTCAGGATGGGCCTATTGAATGGCTAACGGCAGGTGTTACAAACTTTCGGGGAATTTATTGGGAGGTGGAACGGGACACCCTCATAGCGATCCCATTATTCATATTCATGGGCATCATGCTCCAGCGATCAAAGATTGCTGAAGATCTTCTTGTCACCATGGCACAATTATTCGGAGCTGTTCCCGGCGGGCTCGGCATTTCAGTGGTATTTGTAGGAGGGCTTTTAGCTGCAACCACCGGTATTGTGGGCGCAACGGTTGTTGCAATGGGCCTGATTTCGTTGCCAGCAATGTTGCGCAACAACTATTCAAAACCCCTTGCAACAGGCGCGATATGCGCATCAGGCACTTTAGGACAAATTATTCCACCCTCAATTGTTCTAATTATTTTAGCCGATCAGCTGGCAAGTGCTGCCGATCAAGCGGCAACGGCGCGTAAAGCGTTATACAAGCAAGCAACTGGTCAGTTCAGCATGCCGTCTGAATTTAATATCATTTCAACTAGTGCCGGAGATATGTTCCTTGGCGCTTTTTTGCCTGGGATTCTGCTTGTTGGTATCTACATGGCCTACATTTTGATTGCTGCGTTAATTCGCCCTTCTTTAGCACCCGCCGTAAAGTATGATGGTAAATTATTAGAGAGAAGCTTTCTCTTAAAAGTGGCTCTGGCTTTGGTGCCGCCCTTACTGCTAATTTTTCTAGTCCTCGGTTCGATCATTGCAGGCATTGCTACGGTAAACCAAGCTGGAGCAATCGGCGCGGTAGGAGCTCTGATTATGGCAGGCTACAAACTCCATGAGGGATCAAGATCTGCTTTTTACCCATCGATCTTAACCATCGTTTCGCTTTTATTGATTTGGCTTTTTAAATCTAACTTTAATCTTAGCATCAAGACCGTTACAGATCCCTCTGACTGGTTTGGGGTGTTTTTCGTCACGTTAGCTGTTATTGGCCTTTGTACTGGTATCGCATGGAGTGGATGGCGCGCGTTTAAGATTGAAAACACACTTCGTGAAGTCATGTCTGAAACAGCAAAGACAACCTCCCTTGTCTTTATTATTTTGCTCGGCGCCGCAATGCTGACGGCTGCTTTCCGAGGGTTTGGCGGCGAAGAAATTGTAAAGCACTTCCTGTCAGGCTTGCCCGGAGGGTTTTGGGCACAATTCATGGTAGTCATGCTGGTAATATTCCTGCTTGGTTTCTTTCTCGACTTTATTGAGATTGCAGTGGTCGTGGTACCAATCGTTGCGCCAATTTTGCTTGCTGATCCATCTGCCAATATAACAGCTGTTTGGCTTGGCGTTATGATTGGCCTCAACATTCAAACCTCATTCCTCACGCCACCATTTGGTTTTGCATTATTTTATCTACGGGGAGTGGCATCCAAAGCAGTCAAAACCATAGACATGTATAAAGGCGTCGTTCCGTTTATTGGCCTACAATTACTAGGACTCGCAATCGTAGGCTTTAATCCAAGTTTGGTGAACTACCTACCAACCAAAACATTTTTATCAAGTGAGACTGCGCCGCCACCAAAAAACCCACGCCTACAGTTGTGCCTAGAAAACCACCTATTTAGTTTTTATGATGCCAATAAGAGCGAATATTTATCGCAAGTTAGTTTGCTAAATAATCTTGATTATTCTTCACTTCCAAAAACGACTATGGCAGGGCTTCAGCGTAGTTTAAAATCTGCTGGTGATATTTTCATTTTGATAGATGAAATCAAGGAAGCTCAAGCTGAAATGGCACGTGCATCAGTTGCTTATGCGCCAATTCATACTGAAGTTCGCAGCCTTGAACGCACCATCAAACAAAATCAAGAAGAGATCAAAACTTTAAAAAATGAATTAAGGGGAACTGACGATGTCAGCAAAAAGACCGACATTAAACAGTCAATCTCAACGCTTGAGACAAGCATTACAGAAAAACTTGCATTAATTCCAAACAGTTGGCAGAAAACAAATAAAGATTTTAAACTCATAACGACGAAGTTGAATCGTGCGCGCATGCAATTCCGACGTCAGTCAGATCAAGCCTATTCAGAGATCCGTGGAATAGTGAATTCAATCAACTCTGTTTCCATTTTGGATGAGGTCCGCCAAGACATAGTCAATGTCAAAGCCCGGATAGGCCAGCAATCTGTTGATGAGGCACTGAGTGAAATCAAAGCAGCCTATAGTGTTTTAACCAGAATCCCTGGGGCCAATAACGCCGCCAAATCATTATCAAATGCGCGCCGTTTGATCGATAGGAAAGATCCAAATTTACCAAAAGCGGTTGCGTTTGTTGATGAAACATTAGCTTCAATTAATGCCGAATTAACTTGGCGTGGTAAAGCTAAACAGGGCCCATATGAAAAACTTGCAGCATTTGAAGCTTATGCAAGATCAAACCTTGGCCTGCGGGAACAGGATAGGTTGAACCCAGAGCAAGTTGACTCAATCACGTCATGCCTAGCAAAACATAGGAGCCTTGCTCTTCAATTTTAATGTAAATCGCGCGAGACCCGTCAGCAATTTACACTTAAAAGATAGAATAGTGGAGATAACGTGTGTCAAACCAAAGTGACAGTGGGGGTATAAATACCCAAGCCGTTTTGGCCATGCGAGGTGCCGGCTATTATTCAGAGCGAACCGCAGGTGCACGGGATGTCATTAATGATGCAAGAGAACTAGTGCTAACAGCACTTGAGACTCTTTCCGATGCAGAAAGCCTACGACTTGCAGATTTTGGCGCCGCTGATGGTGGTACTAGCCAACAAATGTGGAGTACGGTTATAGAAATGCTCCGCAAGTCCGGAGATAACCGGCAAATTGAAATACTCTATACCGACCTTGCAAGTAATGATTTTTCAACCCTGTTCAGAATGATGCAAGGTATGCAAGGCAGCCCAACCCATGCCTATCAAAAGCATCATGAGAATGTTTTTGTGCATGGGTGTGGAACCGGTTTTCACCAACAACTAATGGCGAGTGAGTCCCTACATTTAGGATTTAGCGCCACCGCAATGCATTATGTTTCAGTCAAACCACTGGAAATTCCAAAACATGTGCATGCCGCAAGAGCTGATCATACTAGTAATGCAGCCTTTGCAGAGCAAGCGGCGCTTGATTGGCAAAACATCTTACTTGCCCGCGCTGCTGAGCTGGTTCCAGGAGGGCGTTTTATTGCGCTTAATTTTGGCATAGACGAAAAGGGGCGCTACCTAGGCAATACTGGCGGGGTTCATATGTTTGACCAGTTTCACAAACATTGGAATGCCCTATATCAGGACAATACTATCACCAAAGATGAATATGAAAAGGCAACATTCGCACAATACTACCGCAATATTAACGAGTTTTGTGCGCCCTTCAATGACCCACAAAGTCCAGTCAGTAAAGCCGGTTTGGTGCTAAAATCCTGTCACAGCAAGCTCACAAAATGCCCCTATGAAGCAGCATTCATAAAAGCCGGTGGAGCTGGTGGATCAATGACAAACGCTGAATACGCCGATAGCCTTATTCCAACCATGCGATCTTGGTCTGAAACGGTTTTCAGAACAGCAATTTCTGATCGAAGTGACGATGAAAGCCTTCAAATCATTGATCGTTTTTATAAGGCCTATCGTGACGAGGTTGCGGCAAACCCAATCGGTCATGCTATGGACTATGTCCACATTATTCTCGATATAGAAAAGACTGCTAATTAGACAATCTTTTCTAAATTACTCAGCACTTATCAATTTGCCTTTTAGGTGTTAATAGCCAATGGCGCATCCATCTTTGCGTGGGTCAGACCCAGCAATTAGTAAATCTGTATCCCAATCAATAAAGATTGCTTGCGAGCCACCGATAGGCTTGCTAGCTGGCTGAATATTGTGCCCAAGTGCACGCAATGATTCACGGATTTCATCACTAATTGGCTCTTCAACCTCGACAACATCACTAAACGGGTCCGGCATAAAGCGCGGCATATCCTGCGCCTCTTGAATATCCATCCCATAATCGAAAAGACGAGTCAAAAACTGCATATGGCCGAACGCCTGATATTCACCGCCCATAACGCCAAATGGCATTATGGTTTTACCATCTTTAGTGGCCATGCCCGGAATGATCGTATGAAGCGGGCGTTTGCCAGGTTCAATACAATTTGGATGACCTGGCTCAACTACAAATCCCTGGCCACGGTTTTGCAAAATGATACCTGATTTTGGCGCAAGAATACCGGCACCAAAATTATGAAATACAGTGTTTATAAAACTACATGCATTCCGATCTTTATCAACAACACTGATGTAAACTGTACTTTTATGCTTAGGAAGTGTGGTTTCTGGAAGTTTATCAAGTGCCCTATTTGGGTTAATTTGAGCGCGTATGAGATCAGCTGTCTCCTGACTTAACATGTCATCAATCGGCATGGCAGAAAACTCCGGATCAGACAAATATAGGTTTCGATCACGATAAGCTATTCGGCCTGCTTCAATCTCATGGTGAATACGTTCAACAGAAATAGGATGATCACCAAACTTATCTACACCGGACATAATGTTTAGCAACATCAAGGCTATGACGCCTTGCCCATTTGGCGGACATTCCCAAATATCATAACCACGGAAGTTGGTTTTAATCGGTGTAACATAATTTGCCAATGCCGAGTCGAGATCAGCTTGTGTGTGTAAACCACCAAGTGTATTTAGCTTGGTTAAAATATCGTCTGCTACCCAGCCTTCATAAAATCCAGCGCGGCCATTTTTTGCAACAGCCTCCAATGCTTTGGAGAGGTTTTTATTAATAAACCGATCGCCCATTCTATAATTTTCACCATTTTTAAGGTATAGCGCACTCAAATCGGCATCACCCAAAATTAGCTCGCGACTTGCAGCAAAATCTGCTTCAACTCGTTGACCAATCGGAAATCCATCGCGGGCATAGCCAATTGCTGGCTGAAGAAGATCGCCAAGCGATTTTTTTCCATAATCACGACTCAATTGTACCCAAGCATCAATTGCTGTTGGCACTGTCACTGCATGAGGGGATTGTTGAGGAATCTCTTTGATTCCCTGTGCCAACAACCAATCAGCGGTTAAACTCATTGGCGCACGGCCAGATCCATTCAAGGCAATAACCTTGTCGCTACCAGCTTCTGAATAAAGGCAGAAGCAGTCACCACCAATACCTGTAGATTCTGGCTCTACAACCGCTTGTACGGCACTCGCAGCTATGGCTGCGTCCATTGCATTTCCGCCATTTTGAAGAACTGTGACCGCAGCCTGAGTTGATAAGGGATTAGACGTGCTAGCCATCCCATTTGGGGCTAGAACTGGTGACCGACCCGGCCGTTGTAAACTACGCATCACATTTCCTCATAATAAAACCTTAAAAACAACTTGAGGTCAGAGTAATACAGTACCTAGGCTTATTTGAGCAATATAATATCACCAGCCATATAAGCAGCGCGGGGTGATGGTAAGGAGAAAAACATGAAAATTGGGTTCATTGGACTAGGTAATATGGGCGCTCCAATGGTGAAACGACTTGTGGCATCAGGTCACGACATCACTGGTTATGATGTAATGGAGAGCGCTATGGCTGCTTTATCAGAAGTAAAAATGAGTTTTTCCAAAGACATTTTAACAGCAGCCCGCGAACAGGACGTTGTCATAACAATGCTTCCCAACGGTGAAGCGCTTATCAAGGTTGTAGAAGCAATCATTCCTGTTATGCCGAAGGGATCATGTTTCATTGATTGCTCAACAGTTGATATAAATACTACAAGGCAGGTGGCTACACTGCTAAAAAATGCGGCCATTCACGTTCTTGACGCTCCAGTCTCAGGTGGTGTCGGCGGCGCTGTCGCAGGCACACTCACTTTTATGGTTGGTGGCAGTGAAGATAGCTTTGCCATAGGAAACCCACTTTTCAAAATCATGGGTCAACGTGTTATTCATTGTGGTGCTGACGGCGCCGGACAGGCAGCCAAAATTTGTAATAATATGATCCTCGGTGTTACCATGATAGCAACATGTGAAGCCTTTGCACTTGCTGATGATTTGGCACTAGATCGGCAAAAGCTTTTTGATGTTGTCAGCACCTCATCAGGAAATAGCTGGTCAATGAGCACCTATTGTCCAGCACCTGGAGTTGGACCAGAAAGCCCATCTGACAATGATTACTTACCTGGTTTTTCAGCTTCTTTAATGCTGAAAGATTTGAAGCTTTCTCAAGAAGCCGCAACAATCCACGGCACACCAACCAGAGCCGGTCAACTTGCTTTGGAATTATATCAAGATTTTGTAAAATCAAGCAAAGGCGGAGCGCTAGATTTTTCTGCAATACTCCAAGACCTAACGTCACGCAGTAAAGATCAATAGTGCAAAAATGATTTTGCAAAAACCCTTAAAGCGGTGGTTTGCCAAGCACCAAATCAGCGCCTTTCTCTGCAATCATCAAAACACCAGCATTCAAATTTGCCGATAGCATAGTTGGCATTATAGAGGCATCAATAACACGCAAGTTTTGCATGCCATGAACCCGCAATTGATCATCGACCACTGCAGTTGGATCCGTCTCTGGCGCCATCCGACAAGTTCCCATAAGATGGTAGACTGTAGTGCTTCGCTGGCGAGCTACGTCCAGTAATTCTTCGTCACTTTGAATATGCGCACCAGGATACCCCTCATAATCAAAATAAGGCGCTAATGGTTCAGTATTCATAAGTCGGCGGCTTAGTTTAATACCGGCTAGCAGTACACGTCGGTCTTCCTCACTCGCCAAATAATTTGGCTGTATCAAGGGTTTGACGAAAGGGTCGCTACTCTTTGCGCGAACATAACCAAGACTTTCAGGACGTTGTTGCCAAGTAGCAAGGGTGAATCCCGGTTCATCATCAAGCCAGGCTTGCAAACCTTCCTTATAGCTAGCAGGCGTAAAGCTCACTTGAAGATCAGCATTACGAACAGTTTCATCCGAATGCCAAAAGCAGTAAACCAGCGTTGGTCCTAACTCAAGAATAGAACGCCTTCCTAAAAAATACTTGGCGATTTCACCAACCAATTTTGGGCCACGAGCGAGTTCATTTATAGTTTTTACATTTTTTGCTCGAGCAGTCAGACGCGTGCCGTAATGATCACGCAAATTTTCACCAACACCAGACAATTCATGCCTCACCTCAATACCAAGCTCATTCAAAAGCTTCCCTGGCCCAATTCCTGATAACTGAAGTAATTGTGGTGAATTGATTGTGCCGCCAGCAATAATTACCTCACGACCCGCATACACCTGATCTGGGCGGCCATTGGCTCCACCTCGATTATAAGCAACACCAATTGCCCGCTTACCATCCAGTAAAATTTTTGTTGCATGTGCGTTGGTAATGACATGAAGGTTAGAACGATTGCGTGCCGGCTTCAGAAAAGCGCGAGCTGAGCTCATTCGTAATTTGCCAGTGGCGGTGCGTTGAACATAAGAAGTGCCCTCTTGGTAAGCACCGTTATAATCTGGATTCCTCGGTATCCCAATGCTTTCAGCACCTTCAATAAAAGCCTCACAAAGTGGGTCGCGCCACGCAAGGTTGGTTATCTTCATTTCGCCCGTCTGGCCTCGATAGCTCGCATCTGGGCTATCCTCGTGGGACTCATAACGGCGAAAATAAGGAAGCACGTCATCATATGACCAGCCCCGATTTCCTTTTTGCGCCCAGACGTCAAAATCCATCTTTTGACCACGGTTAAAAATCAAGCCGTTGATTGAGCTTGACCCACCGAGAACTTTGCCGCGAGGCATTGGAATTGTACGGCCGTTCGTTCCTTTACTAGCCTCACTTTGATACATCCAATTTACTGATGGATTGACCAGTGTTTTAATGAAACCAGCAGGGATATGGATCATCGGATTCCAATCAGACGGACCTGCTTCCAAAAGGCAAACCTTATAGGTGCCACAAGCAGTCAAGCGATTTGCTAGAACACACCCAGCACTGCCAGCACCAACAATCACATAATCATATTTTTCTGACATCAATCTGCTTTCAAACTCAAATAAGGCCCGCAGTATATGATAGTGACTAATCAGTCTTAAAGTGACAAGTCTGATTTGCACATCACATTCATTAGTCCCAGACAAACACAGCTATTAAATAACACCATTTAGGCCAGCCCAGACTGACGTTGCTTTTCAGCTTTCAAACTTAACAAAATTGCGATGAAAATAATCCCTGCGCCCAAAAGAATTGGTAGCTCAAAGGCCTCACCATAAATCAAAAAGCCAATCACACTAATCAATGGCAAACGCATAAAGTCTAGGGGGATGACAACAATGGCTGGAGCAAGTGCCAGTGCATTGGTGATACAAAAATGAGCCATCAAACCACCTATACCCACGATCACAACCCATATGATATTAATGCCTTCTGGGAAAGTGTTCATACCCATAAAAAACGTTGCCATAAGGCCCATGAAAAGCTGCATTAAGGTCAACCAAAAAAGAATACACGTAATGGATTGATCGTTTGTCAGCTTTTTAGTCGCCATCATTGAACCGGCGAAACAGATAGCACAAGCAACCGCTGCAATAATTGCAAAATCAATTTGTTCCATATCTGGCCTAGCAACGATCAATACACCTGCAAATCCTAATATAACAGTTAAAACACGCTGTCTTGTTAAGGCCTCGCCCAAAAATAAAGGAGCAAATAACGCAACCCAGATTGGTGTGGAAAACTCTAATGCAAAAAGTTGTGAAAATGGAATGTAAGCAACAGCTAAAAACCATAAATTTTGTCCAGAAAAATGAGCCAAGTTTCGGAACAAATGCAGCCCAAGGCGGTCACACCTAATTTCATTAAGGGTTTTAGCAAAAAAACCAATAACTAAAACAATCATAAGGCCAATTATAGACCGATACAGCATTATCTCAAAAGTGTTCAAGCTGGTTGCAAGCTCTCGCCCTGAAACCGCCATCAGACTAAATGACACCATCGCCCCAATCATCCAAACTGTTGCCTTCAGCGGTTCAGATCTTGTTGTCATGATTGTATCTTCCGGCACTGTATTAGGTAAAAAAACAAAAAAGCAATGTAGGTGCTATCGATGAATATTATTCTTAGACATGTTTTAGCATATGCGCCATGCAAAGCTTCTCGGATTTAAAAGTGAAGTTTAAAAACAACTTGGTTCTAATAATCACTTTATAGTTAATCCAAATTTATGTTTAATTATTACCTGATGGATAAAATAAAACTTCTGGATTGCTACACAAAGGATCATGGGCCAGCTTACATGACTGGAACCCAAGCTTTGGTGCGCCTACTACTCGAGCAAGCGCGTCTTGACCGCGAACAGGGAATCAATAGCCGTGGCCTTGTCAGTGGTTATCCGGGGTCGCCACTTGGCGGGCTCGACCTCGAATTAAATCGCAATCTTGACCTGCTGGAAAAAGACGGGGTGACATTCCAGCCAGCAATCAATGAAGAACTGGCGGCAACTGCAATCTGGGGAAGCCAGCATATCCATCTTTATGATCAGCCCGAAATTGATGGGGTGTTTGGCCTTTGGTATGGCAAGGGGCCGGGCCTTGATCGCGCACTTGACGCAATTCGCCATGCCAATATGGGCGGCGTTGCCAAATATGGCGGCATGGTTTTGGCGGTTGGCGATGATGCCACAGGCAAATCATCAACCCTTGCCTATCAGTCCGAACAAACCTTCATTGCCGCTGGTGTGCCATTTTTCTACCCGCGATCAATCCATGACATTATTCCCATGGGGTTGCAGGCTTTTGCCTTATCACGTTTGGCCGGGTGCTGTGTAGGTATGAAAATTGTTGTCGATACGGCCGATGCAAGCAGCATTATTGACCTTAACCGGATTCGCCCCGAAATCACCGCAAATGATGAATCGGGGCCAGTTCATATTGGCCGCCATGATCCGGCATTGGTTCGTGAAGACCGGCTGTTTAATTTTCGGCTTCCAGCCGTTCGCCGGTTTCAAAAAGCGCAAAATATAAACAGCATAATCGGCAGCCAGCCAGCCATTGGCAAACTTGGCATCATGACGGTTGGCAAAACAACTTATGAGGTCAATGACGCGCTTGCCAGCCTTGGCATTGATGATCCAGCAAAAGCTGGCATTGGCCTGTTTTCTATTGTCATGCCATGGCCAATTGACCCAGCAAGCCTTGTTGATTTTGCGAAATATTATGATGAGGTGATGGTGGTCGAAGAAAAACGCCCCATCGTTGAAGATCAAGTGGCACGGGCGGTCGTCAATCTTGCCGAACGCGCAGTCATCACCGGCAAATTAGCCCCAGATGGATCACGCCTTTTGCCCGAGACTGGCGAAATCACCCATTCCATTTTACTGACGGCGATAAGCGACCGCGCCAACGCGCATGGCATTGCAATGCGCGCAATAATACAGCCAGACTTCACCACAGCCGACCTTCCCAAAATAGCCGCGCGCACGCCATGGTATTGTGCAGGCTGCCCACACAATTCCAGCACCAAGCTTCCCGACGGTGAAATTGTTGGGATGGGCATTGGCTGCCATTCGATCAGTGGGTTTTTAACGCCTGACATTATCACTAATTTCACCCAAATGGGCGGCGAGGGTGCTTTCTGGATTGGGCGGGCACCCTTTTCAAGCCATCACCATAGTTTCCAGAATATCGGCGATGGCACTTATGCCCATTCGGGCTATCTTGGCATTCGCGCGGCGGTGGCGGCGGGGGTCAATATCACCTTTAAAATTCTATATAATGGCGCGGTGGCAATGACCGGCGGCCAGACTGTTGAAGGCGGACAGCCGCCATGGGTTATTTCCCGCCAGCTCGCCGCCGAAGGCGTGGTCAAAATTGCTGTCGTCAGTGACACGCCGGATGCGTTGCTGACTGGCGCCAAGTGGGCCAGCAATTGCCAGGTTTATGATCGCCAAGATATGCTGGCATTGCAGCAGGAACTCAAAACAATCACCGGCGTTACCGCAATCATTTATGTTCAGGGCTGTGCAACCGAATTGCGGCGCAAACGCAAGCGCGGGCTAATTGCCGATAAACCTGAAACGATCATGATCAATGACGCTGTCTGTGAAGGCTGTGGTGATTGTGCAGTCAAATCAAATTGTGTCGCTGTCAAACCCCTGATACGACCTGAAGGTGAAAAACGCCAGATCGACCAAAGCCTATGCAATAAAGATATGTCTTGCCTGAACGGGTTTTGTCCAAGCTTTGTAACGGTCAAAAAAGCCGATAAAAGCGACCAATCAACCCCGGCAAAGACCTTTGTAAAGCCAACTTTTCCAGAAGATATAATACTGCCAATGCCACCCCCAGCCAGCGGCGATATTTGCAATATTTTCATCGCCGGCATTGGCGGTACCGGCGTTTCCACACTTGCCGGTATTTTGATTATGGCCGCGCGGGTTGATGGCATTGCCGGAACCGCGGTCAATCAAACCGGCCTGTCGCAAAAAAACGGTGGCGTCACCTCACAAATCAGGCTTGCTCGCGATCAATCACTTGATGGTCATATGGTGCGGCTGCCAAGCCATGAAGCTGATTTGTTGATTGGCTGTGATGCGGTGGTGGCGGCGAATGATATGGTTCTTGGCCTTCTAAACAAAACCCAAAGCCGTGCCATTCTCAATGATAATATTGATCCGGTTGGCGTTGCTGGCGTCGGGATTGGAAGCACTATTGATATGCCACTTGTGATGACCCGTCTTGGCACAGCCATGAATCCGGATCATATTGTCAAATGGGCCATTTCATCGCTTGCCAATCAGCTTTTGGGAAGCACGACGTCAAGCAATATCATCATGCTTGGTTGGGCGCTTCAAAAAGGGTTTATCCCGCTTGGCATTGATGCGGTTGAGGCAGCCTTGCAGCTGAACGGCACATCGCTTGAAAATAATCTTGCGGCATTGCGATGGGGCCGGTTGCTGGCGCATGCGCCGGACAAGCTGTTTGCCCATCTTGATGCGATTACAGCGATCCCACAAAATGAAACAGCACTAAACGATCCCGATAGGGCGATTGCCTATTTTACCGCGCAATTAACAAGCTATCAAAATGCCGCCTATGCCGCGCGCTATGAAACAATCATCACACAATTTATGACACGGCTAAAAAGCCGCGACATTGTATCAAACGACATTGGCGTAACCGCGGCGCGGGCGCTATATCGGGCGATAGCAATCAAGGATGAATATGAAGTGGCACGCCAGTTAACCAGTACCGATTTCACCGCAAGGATTGCCACGGTGGCTGGCGAAAATGCCGCCATTTCCTATCATCTTGCCCCGCCGATGCTGGCCTGGCTAAAGGCGCGTGATGGCAGCCCACGCAAGATACGTTTTGGCCGCTGGTTGACGCCTTATTTGCGCGGTCTTGCGCGCCTATCATGGCTGCGCGATAGCTGGGCCGATCCTTTTGGCTATGCAACCGATCGGCGCGCCGAACGCGCTTATCGTGAACGGGTCATTGACTGGCTTGACGCGCTTGGTATGGCAGCATCACCTGACCGGCAGGATCAAATCAAAACAGCGCTTGAGCTGATGCTGAAGATTCGCGGCTATGGTCATATCAGGGCGGCAAATCATTCACGCTATGTGCCGCAAATCACCGCGATCATTGAGCAAATTTCAACCCTGCCGCCACCAATTGATATGGCTGCTGAATAGGGTTTATCTTGCTAGATATAGTTGGAAATTTCGATCAGATTATGGTCGGGGTCACGAATATAGACCGATAAAAGCGGGCCGTTTGCGCCGGTTTTGCGAACCGGCCCGTCTTCAATATCAATGCCATGATTGGCAAGATGCGTTTGCCAATCAGCAAGCGGCTGCGTTGTGATGAAACATAGATCAACACTGCCAGAAACCGGATTTTTGGCATGTGGAATAAACGGCGAGGCGGCGTCATGCAAATTGATCTTTTGCAATCCAAAATTCAAAGCCTGGCGCACTGGCCCTCCTGTTGGTGGCTGAAACGAACTATGATCCATGCCCAGAATTTCAGTATAGAATTTGATCGTTGCCGTAAGATCGGCCGCCTGCATAACAATATGGTCAATCGATTGAATTTCAGGCTTTTGCATTTTACGTTCCTTTAAAGCACCAAACGAGACGAAACTTTATCGTGACTTTGGCCTGTTAGCGGCCAATCGACAAATAGATAAAGCCAGCATCCTGCATCGCGTCTGGTTCATAGACATTCCGCAAATCGACAAGAACCCGCCCACGCATTGCGGCGGCAAATTGCGCCGGCGTCAAAGCGCGAAATTCGTTCCATTCAGTGACAATAACAGCAGCATCTGTCCCGTTTAGGCAATCGGTTGCGCTATCACAAAATGTGACATCTTGTGGCAAAATATGGCGTGCCTCATCCATCGCCTTTGGATCATAGGCGCGCAAAACTGCCCCTGCCTTGGTCAACGCATCAATGATATCAAGCGATGGGCTGTCGCGCATATCATCGGTTTCCGGCTTGAAGGCCAGCCCCAAAATGGCAATCTTTGCGCCAGCAACTAATCCACCCATGGCGGCGATAACACGATCGGCCATGGCGATTTTGCGCGCCTGATTATAGCCAACAACCGCATCAACAATGCTTAGATCACTTGAATGCTGTTCGGCTGTTTTGACAAGCGCCAATGTATCTTTTGGAAAACAGGACCCGCCATAGCCTGGCCCCGGATGCAGGAATTTATTGGCAATCCGTTTATCTAGCCCCATGCCCTTAGCAACATCATGGACATTTGCCCCAACTTTTTCACATAGATCAGCCATCTGGTTGATATAGGAAATTTTTACCGCCAAAAAGGCATTGCTGGCATATTTGATCAATTCAGAGGTTTCCAGATTGGTAAATAAAATTGGTGTTTCGATCAGAAATAGCGGCCGGTATAGCGCGCGCATAACATCGCGGGCAGCGTCGGTTTCAGCACCAACAACAACACGGTCAGGACGCATAAAATCGGAAATCGCCGCGCCTTCACGCAAAAATTCTGGATTTGAGACAGTATCAAATTTTGCATCAGGGTTTGTTTTGGCAATGATGCCAGCAACATCGCGGCCGGTGCCAACCGGTACGGTCGATTTCGTCACAACAACCGTATAGCCTGACAGATGCATGGCAATGTCTTCAGCCGCAGCATACACAAATGACAAATCAGCATGGCCATCGCCGCGACGTGTCGGGGTGCCAACAGCGATAAAGACAGCATCAGCAGCAGCAACCGCCGCGCCAAGATCAAGATCAAAATGCAGCCTTCCAGCCTTGACATTGCGTGCCACAAGTTCGGCCAGACCGGGCTCGTAAATCGGCATTTCGCCTTGGTTGATTTTTTGAATTTTCGCCGGGTCTTTATCGATGCAAGTAACATCAAATCCAAATTCGGAAAAACACGCCCCCGAAACAAGACCGACATATCCAGTGCCAATGACTGCAATTTTCACAATATTGATTCCTTTGATAACCTTAAGGTTTGATAACAGGCAGACAAAATTTGATCAATCAAAGAGTTCGGGTAGGCGGCAAGATTCATCACAGATTAGGATTTTGACATTTTTTATGGCAAGGTTTCACGCAAAGGTATCTTGACCTATTTTACCTCTGCAGAGTAAGCCTTTGTGATGGTGGCATCACCATTTCGATCAGTCGCAGTTTAAGGAACAGCATAAATGATCAAAAAAGCAATTTTCCCCGTTGGCGGACTTGGCACACGGTTTTTGCCAGCCACGAAGGCGCTGCCAAAGGAAATGCTTCCGGTTGTTGATAAGCCGTTAATTCAATATGCCGTCGAAGAAGCCGCGGCCGCCGGTATTGAGGAATTCATCTTTGTGACCGGCCGTAACAAGACTGCCATTGAAGATCATTTCGATCATTCCTTTGAATTGGAAGAAACACTTCTTGCCAAAGGCAAAGCAGCCGCGCTTGAAACCGTGCGCGGCATGATTCACGAACCGGGAACCGTTGCCTATGTTCGCCAACAAGAACCGGCTGGTCTTGGCCATGCTGTTTGGTGCGCGCGTCATTTGATCCATGATGAACCGGTTGCCATTATTCTTGCTGATGATTTGATCCTTGGTCCAAGTTGTTTGGCTGAAATGGTGGCATCATATCAAGGCGGCAACATGGTTGCGGTTATGGATGTTCCAAAATCCAAAACCGGCTCTTATGGAATCATCACCCCCGGTGCCGATCATGGACAGCTTGTCGAAGTATCAGAGCTTGTGGAAAAACCTGATCCAGCAAATGCCCCATCAAATATTGGTGTTGTTGGCCGCTATATCATTGAATCAGGGGTTTTCGCCCAGCTTGGCACGCAAGATCGCGGTGCCGGTAACGAGGTGCAATTGACCGATGCGTTGGCGCGCCAGATTGGCAAGGTGCCATTTCATGGATTCCGCTTTTCAGGCGAACGGTTTGATTGCGGATCAAAAATCGGGTTTTTACAGGCCAATATCGCTTTTGCCATGTCACGCGATGATCTTGCCGAACCGCTTGCAAGCTGGATCAAAAACCGCATGGCATTATCCTAAACCTCCTCAGCGTCGCTGATCGGTATAAAATATTGTTCTAAGCCATGACCCTGTTGCCAGTCCCATCAAAAAAATTTCGATCAAAGGTGTTCACATGACAAAGCATGTTTTTCATCCAAGCATTTTACGCGCTTATGACATTCGCGGCATTGTTGATGAGACATTGACGCTGAGTGATGCAAAGGCCATTGGCATTGCCTTTGCGGCCTGTCTTCGCCAGCGCGGTTATGGCAATCATGTCGCGGTTGGCCGTGATGGACGATTATCATCACCAGCTTTGGCAGCAGCACTTTGCGATGGTTTGGTTGCCGGCGGTGCGCGGGTTAGTGATATTGGATGTGGCCCCACACCGATGCTTTATTATGCTGGTGTCACCCTAAACGCCAACGCCGCCATTCAAGTAACCGGATCGCACAACCCGCCAACGCATAACGGGTTTAAAATGGTGATGGATGGCACGGTTTTCTTTGGTGATGATATTCAAGACCTTGGTGCCATCAGCGCCAATGGCCCCGCCCTTCAAGAAGGGGGTAGCCACAGCGAAGTGCCGATTTTTGACGATTATATTAACCGCCTAATTGCCGATGCCAATACCGGGGATTTCACCGTGATTTGGGATTGTGGCAATGGCGCATCAGGGCCAGCGACAATTGCCGCAACACAGAAAATCAGTGGCAATCACAAAGTCCTGTTTGGCGATATTGATGGCACATTTCCCAATCATCACCCCAACCCTGTTGATCCAGAAACTTTGGCCATTTTGCGAAAAGCTGTTGCTGATGCTGGCGCAGATCTTGGCATTGGCTTTGATGGTGACGGCGACCGGATTGGCATTGTCGATGCGAAAGGCCGTCAGGTGCCAGGGGACTTCTTAACCGCCTTTCTGGCGCGTGACATTTTGGCACGGCATGCCGGTGCGCCGGTTATTCTCGATGTGAAGTCATCCGATATGGCAATAGCTTTAATTGCCGAGGCTGGTGGTGATGCGCAAATCTGGAAAACCGGACATAGCCATATGAAAACCCGAATGGCCGAAATCAACGCACCATTGGCCGGTGAAATGTCAGGACATATTTTTATCACAGACGGGTTTTACGGATTTGATGATGCGCTTTATGTTGGCCTTCGCGTTCTTTGTCAGATGGCCAAGACCGGCCAAAGCATCACCGATTTTGTTGATGGCTTGCCGCCACAACATGCAACGCCTGAATTACGCATTGATTGCCCTGATGATCAGAAATTTGGTGTTATTGACCGGCTTGCCGATGAAGCAAAAGTGCGGTTTGGCGAAGAAAGCTTGAGCCTGATTGATGGTGTAAGAGTGCGAAATGATGACGGCTGGTGGCTTGTTCGAGCCTCAAACACCGAGGCGGCACTTGTCGCGCGAGCCGAGGGCAGAACACCCGAAATTCTAAACACGCTTGTTAGTCAAATTGAAGATGCGTTGGCTGGTGCTGGGCTGGCATGGCAGCGGCCATAAAACCAGCCGTCTTGAAAAGTTTGGTCATCAAAAACCAATTACCGAAAAATCTACCCACGAATTATGACGATTTCCGCCAAAACACGCGCCTTGCAACTTGAAACGTCCGGCCGCTTCGGTTAAAGATGAAAAAAAATTCATCCATGCCCCCCTTCCCGATGAAACTCACGGGTTGCCTGCTAAAGCGGAGCAAATAATGTCAGATGTTACCATCCATGGCGGTTTAACCATTGCCACGGTTCTTTATGATTTAGTGAATGACGAAATTCTTGCTGGCACCAATATTACGCCTGCAGATTTCTGGCACGGTTTTGATCAGGCGGCGCACCAACTCGCGCCAAAAAATCAGGCGCTTTTGGAAACAAGAGCGAGGCTGCAAAACCAGATTAATAACTGGCTAAAAACGCATAGCAATGACAGCATTGATCCAGTCGCCTATGAAGCATTTTTAAGTGACATTGGCTATCTTCATGCAGATGACGGCGATTTCGACATTGAAACCAGCAATGTCGATCCTGAAATTGCCACTATTGCCGGCCCACAGCTTGTTGTGCCAATCACTAATGCACGCTATTCGCTGAACGCCGCCAATGCACGCTGGGGCAGTCTTTACGACGCGCTATACGGAACTGATGCGATTAGTGATGCTGGTGGTGCCGAAAAAACGAACAGCTATAATCCGGTTCGTGGCAATAAGGTCATTGCCTTTGCGCGTGATCTTTTGAATAAATCAGCACCGCTGTCAATTGGCAGCTGGAATGATGTAACCGGTTTTGCCATTACCGATGGAGCGCTTGTCGTGACAATGGGTGATGGTCATACAGGCCTTGGCGATCATGATCAATTTGTCGGCTATACCGGCAAAGCCGATTCACCAAGCAGCATTATCTTGATCAAGAACGGGCTTCATCTTGAAATCATCATTGATGCCAATGGCACCATCGGTGCCGGTGATGCAGCGCATATTAACGATGTGATGGTTGAATCAGCACTGACAAGCATCATTGATCTTGAAGATTCGATTGCTGCGGTTGATGCTGAAGATAAGGTTCTTGCCTATCGCAATTGGAACAAGATCATGCGCGGCACCTTGACCGCGAGTTTCACCAAGAATGGTGAAATGATGGATCGCAAATTGAATGACGATAAAAGCTTTATCGCCGCTGACGGCAGCCGCCAAACGCTGCGCGGACGGGCCTTGATGCTGGTTCGCAATGTTGGGCATTTGATGAGTAACCCAGCCGTGCTTTTATCTGATGGGCGTGAAATTCCCGAAGGGATTTTAGATGCCTTTATTTCAGTCGCCGCAGCGCTGCCCGATTTTGCCAGCAAGCAGAATTCACCAGCCGGTTCAATCTATGTTGTAAAACCGAAAATGCACGGCCCCGATGAAGTGGCTTTTGCTGTTGAAACCTTTGATATGGTCGAACGGCTTCTTCAGCTTCCTGCCAATACTATCAAAATCGGCATCATGGATGAAGAACGCCGCACCACGGTTAATTTAAAAGAATGTATTCGGGCGGCAAAATCACGCGTTGCCTTTATCAATACCGGATTCCTTGATCGCACGGGCGATGAGATTCACACATCAATGTATGCTGGCGCGATGATCCGCAAAGGCGATATGAAAGCCGCAGCGTGGATTTCAGCCTATGAAGATTGGAATGTCGATATTGGGCTTGCTTGTGGATTTTCGGGCAAGGCGCAAATTGGCAAAGGCATGTGGGCCATGCCCGATTTGATGGCCGATATGTTTACCCAGAAGATTAGCCACCCAAAAGCCGGTGCCAATTGCGCTTGGGTGCCATCACCAACTGCCGCCACTTTGCATGCCTTGCATTATCATGAGGTTGATGTTGCCAAACGTCAGGCCGAATTGACCGGAAAGGCACGCGCCAGCCGGTCAGATATTCTGTCGATCCCCGTCGCCAGCCGGCCAAATTGGTCAGATGAAGATATCCGCGCTGAATTGCGCAATAATGCCCAAGGGATTCTTGGCTATGTCGTTCGCTGGATTGATCAGGGTGTTGGCTGTTCGAAAGTGCCCGATATTCACAATGTCGGTTTGATGGAAGACCGCGCCACTTTGCGGATTTCATCACAGCATATTGCCAATTGGCTTCAACATAAAATCTGTGATGCCGATCTTGTTATGGATGTGATGAAGGAAATGGCCGCTGTCGTCGATGCGCAAAATGCCGGTGACGCATCTTATGAACCAATGGCTGGGCATTTTGACCAGTCAATTGCCTTTCAAGCAGCGCTTGATCTTGTCTTTAAAGGCATTGAACAGCCATCAGGCTATACCGAGCCGGTTTTGCACGCGCGCAGGCTGGAAAAAAAGGCCCAAGCCAAAGCCGCCTAAAGCATCTGATAAAACGCGAAACAGGCTGTGACGCGGCAACGCTTCACAGCCTTTTTCATGTCCGGTAAAAACCGGTTAATATTGCGGGTTTGACGGGTAGATTTCTTCGCGCAGCTTTTCACGAAGCTGGTCGATCAAAACCGGTTTACCATCACGCTCGACATGCCAGAAACTCCAGCCATTACAAGATGGCAGGCCTTGAAGCTGTGCGCCAAGGGCGTGAATCGACCCTGTTTGTTTCTGGTCGGTCAAGAGCGAGCCATCGGCGCGCACCTTGGCCTGAAAGCGTTTTTTGGCATCAAACAGACGGTCGCCCGGCTTTAATAATCCATGTTCGATCAAATTGCCAAACGGCACCTTTGGCAAGGCACGCCGCGGGGTTGTTTCCAACAGATCATCCGAGGCAATAGGCGTAACAGCGGCCAATCTTGTTTTGGCAATTTTGACATAGCCAGAATTTTGCTCGATACCGATGAAGTTCCGGTTCAACCTTTTGGCAACCGCACCGGTTGTGCCGGTGCCAAAAAACGGATCCAAAATCACATCACCACGCCGAGTTGAAGCCAAAATAACCCGCGCTAACAAGCTTTCAGGCTTTTGCGTTGGATGGGCTTTTTTACCATCTTCCTTGATCCGTTCATTGCCGGTGCAAAGCGGCAATTCCCAGTCAGAGCGCATCTGGACATCATCATTCAATGCCTTCATCGCTTCATAATTAAACACATGGCGTGATTTTTGTGACTTTGCCGCCCAGATCAGCGTTTCATGCGCATTGGTAAAACGTCGCCCGCGAAAATTTGGCATTGGGTTGGTTTTGCGCCAAATCACATCATTCAAAACCCAGAAATCAAGATTCTGCAAAATCGTACCAACGCGGAAAATATTGTGATAGCTGCCAATCACCCAAATAGCGCCATCCGGCTTTAACACACGGCGCGCCTCGGTTAACCAAGCGGCTGTAAAGGCATCATAGGCCGCAAACGAGTCAAATTTATCCCACGCATCAGTGACCGCATCGACATGCGTTTGATCGGGACGCGACAAATCACCAGCCAATTGCAGATTATATGGCGGATCAGCAAAAACCAGATCAATCGACTGGTCGGCAATTTGGCACAATTTGGCGATGCAATCGCCTTGTAGAATTTGATTTACTTTCACCAGACAAAGCCCATTTCATTCATCTTTCGCCAGCCAAACGCCAGCGCTGTCTGTCTAAAAGAATCACAGAATCAATATAAGTCAACAGCTTATCAGGCTTTCTTAAAGCTATATCAATATATTGTGGCTGAACTGCCTATGAACATGCCTATCTTGTGATGAGGGCATCCTGCTTAACCGCCGCCAAACCGGTCTTGGCGTGAAAAATGATCAAAGGTGACTGCTGTGTCGGTGTGTTAGTCGCCAACATCCAGATAGCGGCGTATCGGCTTAAAGCTGTGCCGGTGATGCGGTGTTAGACCAAATTGGTCAAGGCCAGCCTGATGCGCCTTGGTGCCATAACCCATATTGCTTGCCCAGCCATAATCAGGATAGACCAAAGCAAGATCCTGCATAATTTGGTCGCGCGCTGTTTTGGCAATGAGTGACGCTGCCGCAATTGATAATGACCGGCTGTCCCCTTTAATCAGCGCAGTTGCTGGTAACGGCATGTCGGGGGGCAGTAAATTACCATCAACAAGCGCATGAACCGGCGCGCCCCATCCGGCCTTGACCAGTTTATCGGCCAGTTCCGATGCCGCCATCACCATGCCGGCAAACGTGGCCTTCAAAATGCCCATCTGGTCAATCTGCGCAACCTCGATCGAGACCGTTTGCGAAAGATGCGGCGGTGCCATCAAAGCTGCGGCAAGCGCGGCGCGGCGCGGCGGCTTTATTTTTTTGGAATCATCAATGCCGGCAGGAAGCGCATCATAGGCAGATGGGCAAAGCCAGATTGCCGTTACCGTAACCGGCCCCGCCCACGGTCCCCGTCCGGCCTCGTCAATGCCAATGACCGGCGCGTTGAATTGCCGTTCATGGTCAAGATCAGGCATTAGCCACCACGGCGCTGGGTTGGCGATTCAGCAAGCCGCGGCATGATTTCAACAAAATTACACGGCCGGTGACGAATATCCAGCTGATAGCGCAAAATCTCATCCCACCCATCGCGGCAGGCCGATGGTGAACCCGGAAGCGAAAATAGATAGGTGCCACCAGCAACGCCAGCCACGGCGCGTGACTGCACCGTTGATGTACCAATTTTGGCAAAGGAAATATAGCGAAACAACTCGCCAAACCCTTCGATTTCTTTTTCGAAAATCGCCCGAAACGCCTCGGGCGTGCCATCACGCCCCGTCAGACCCGTACCGCCAGTGGCCACAATCACATCAACAGCTTTATCCTCAACCCAGCTAGCAAGCTGTTTGGTGATGGCGTCAAAATCATCGGTAACAATGGCGCGTCCGGCCAGATTATGCCCATCTTCCTGCACCCGCCCAACTAGCAGATCACCTGAACGATCATCATCGGCTTTACGCGAATCCGACACGGTTAAAATGGCGATATTTACCGGCACAAATGTAATTGATTTATCAATCCGCTTATCATGATCCATTTATTTTGCCTCTTATCATTTGCTCATCAGCCCGCCATTATCTAGCGGCGGACGCCCCCGGCCTTGCCAGCATGTTCGGTTTATCTGCCAGCTAATTTGCCAAACCCTTATCAGTCGCCTCACTTGGGACGAATTTACCACCATTGCCAGCGGCAAGACCTGACAAGGCAGGCGTTGTCTCGCCAAAACGTTGCCGGTAAATGCCAAGATTGGAAATGACATTTTTCACATAATATCGCGTTTCACGCGCTGGCATTGATTCGACCAGCAAAAATGGATCATCCTGATGGTCAACCTTGCCAAGCCATTTTCGCAAATTCCCCGGCCCACCATTATACGCTGCCAAAAGCCGAATTAGCGAGCTTTCGACAAGTGGTTCATCAAGCAGATGCTGTATATAGGTCTGGCCAAGCTTGAGGTTGACTTCAGGTTCAAAAAGCTGATGTCTTTTGCGGCCACGATAGCCCCGATCCCGCGCGATGAATGAGGCGGTAGCGGGCATAAGCTGCATCAGGCCAGCAGCCTTGGCGCTGCTTTTGGCGCGGGGATTAAAGCCTGATTCCTGTCGCGAAATCGCCCAAACAAGCGCTTCGTCAATATCATAATCAACCTTGAATTGCGGATGCGGATAAAGCGCGCCATACCAGCTGACACCTGTGTCTTTGCGAATGATTTCAGCAACCCGAAATGACAATCCCGCCATGCCGTTTTCGGACGCAAAGCGCATCACCCCAAGGCGGTATTGTTCGGGCATTTCCATCCAGAGATAGCGCAATTCACGCTCGGCCGAATGGGTTTCGCCAAGCTGTAACAGCGCGAAAATTCGTTTCCCACCCGGGCGGGCGCTAAGCCAGCTATAAAAACCGGCATCAATTTCAGGCAGGTCAAACGAAATATTGATCTGCTGGCCAAGCGCATGACGCGATACGACACCATAAAAACTGTCAATTTCACGCGCCGAAACTTCAAGATAACGGATCGACTCAAGCGGGCGTCCTTGGCGCATTTCAACACGGTGCGCCCAATAGGCAGCCGCGCTTCGTTCACCCGGATTGGCTTCGGCAAGATTGGCAAGCGTCCGGAAAAACTGGCCGGCAACGTCAATCTGGCCACTTCGCCATGATGCAAGGCCGCCTGCCCAATAGGCCAATTGCGCATATTCCCGCCCAATGCCAATCGCATAGCGCGCTTGCCGAATGGCCTTTGAATCAACACCAAAAATAAAATAGGCATGGGCAATCTCACCACGAAGCTGGCCTTCTTCGGCAGCCGTCAAATAGCGTTTATTCTGCGGGTCATTCACAATATCAAGCGCGCCTGATGGCCAGCCACGACGGATTGCTCGCCGGATCGAACGCGCAATCGAAGCGGTGCGCGTTGGCGAGGCACGACCAGCATTGCTTGCCGGAATACGCGGCCGATAGCCATGCGCGCCAGCTTGACCATAGCCATTCAAATAACCGGGTTTTGGCGCTTTTGGGCTGCGCGCATTTTTCGGTTTGCGCCGTTTGGCAAGCCAGTAAAGACGGCTTGCATCCGGATGATCATTATAGGCGGCAAGCCAGCTGGATAATTCTTTAAAGCTTGAGCGCCATGCGGTTGGGTGAAGATATCGCTGCGCCAGCAAATGGCCTTTTAAGACCGGATCTTTCAATCGGCTCATTTCGCGAATGGCCTGTTTCATTTTGCCGTTTTTCTGCAATTCAATAAGACGCTTATATTGAATAACATCAGCCGCGCCCAATGGTTCTGGCAGTGATTGGGCACCCGCAGACCCCATGAAAACAAGTAAGGCCATCACTGGCAAAACCAGCCGCATATAATAACGACCAGCTATATTTGAACGGTCCAGATTTGCGCGTTGGCTTTGCATCATAAAACCTGTCATGAAGGGCAAGAGACCCCAAAGCATCTTTTTGGTGAAATCGGCGGGTAAATTGAAACTCATGGAAAGGCCCTTGCGTTATGGCGTTGGCTGGTAGTCATCATCATCAATTAAACCCACCTTTATGTCCTACCTTGCAGCCGCTGGCGGATCAACCTGTTTCGTCATTTGACTGTACCGCGCCAAGCCGTTTTGTCAGCAAAAGCAAATCTTCAAAGGCAAGTCGTTTTTGCGCCGGCGACCGCAAAAGATAAGCCGGATGAAGGCTGGCCAGAACCGGCCGCGCTACGCCATCGCCAAAATCAACATCACGCCAACGACCGCGCAATTTCATAATTCCATCATGACTGCCCAACACCAATTTGGCCGCTGCCCCGCCCAAAAGCAGAACAAATTCAGGCTTGGTAAGCTGCACATGGCGAAACAGCCATGGCAACAGCATTGCCGTTTCTTCATCGGTTGGGCTGCGATTGCCAGGTGGGCGCCATGGCAAAAGATTGGTTAGATAGACCGACGCCCGATCAAGACCAATCGAGGCAATCATCTTATCAAGAAGCTGGCCATCAGCGCCGACAAACGGCACCCCCATCCGGTCTTCATCACGGCCCGGTGCCTCGCCAATAATCATCAGGCGCGCGCCCGGATTTCCATCGGCAAAACACAGATTACTGGCGGTATGTTTCAACGGGCAATCATCAAGCTTGGCCAGACCTGATTGCAGATCGGCAAGGCTGGTGATGCCAGCAAGCGCCGCGCCATCGGCATTGATTTTGCCTTCGGGGGGGACGGCTCCAGAATTAGCCAAAGCTGGGTTTGCAGCTGGATTGACCAAGCCCGAATTAACCGAAGCTGGATTGGGCATTTTTACCGCGTCTGACGGGTGCGGCGCAGCACCGCCCATGACGGTTTGAGTGACGCCTGTATCACCAGCCGGTGCGGCAACGGCCAAAAGCTGATCAAGCCGCAATGGCACCGCATCAGCTTGGGGGTGATCAAGCAAAGCCTCGTCGATGCCCATATCCAATTGCCATGCCAGCATCGCAATCAGTTCATTTCGGTCATCATTTTGTGCCAACATATAAAAATCCGTCGAATTTTGGTTGTTTCATCAAGGCAAAAATGCGCAATATCAATCTTGCATGGACATCCAACTAGATCAATTGGCCAATGAGATCAATTAGCTTGAAGCCGGTTTCAAGGCTTCTTATGGTAACATAAAGCCGGCTGCAATTTAAAACTATGTAGACATAGGTGGGAATAAAGATGGAACGCGAAGTGATGGAATTTGACGTTGTGATCGTTGGTGGCGGGCCATCGGGTCTGTCAGCGGCAATCCGGCTGAAACAGCTGGCCAATGAAGCTGGCAAAAACATCGAAGTGTGTCTGATCGAAAAGGGAAGCGAGATTGGCGCTCATATTTTGTCAGGTGCCGTTCTTGAACCGCGAAGCCTGAATGAGCTTATTCCCGATTGGCAAGAACGCGGCGCGCCGCTCGATACGCCAGTCACCGCCGATAAATTCATGTTTTTGACCGAAACGGGCAGCTTTCGCATGCCAACACCGCCAAGCATGAATAACCATGGCAATTACATTATTTCGCTTGGTAATTTTTGTCGCTGGCTTGGTGAACAGGCTGAGGCGCTTGGCGTTGAAATCTATCCCGGCTTTCCCGCAGCCGAAATTCTGTATGATGATCAAGGCCACGTCAAAGGCGTGGCAACAGGTGATATGGGCATTGGCAAGGATGGCAATCCAACTGACAATTATATGCGCGGAATGGAATTGCACGCCAAACAGACAATTTTTGCCGAGGGCTGTCGCGGCCATCTAACCAAAAATCTTTTTGAAAAATTTGACCTTCGTGAAGGCAAAGACCCGCAAACCTTTGCCATTGGCATTAAGGAATTATGGGATATTGATCCGGAAAAAGCCAAAGCTGGCCTTGCTTGGCATTCGGTTGGCTGGCCATTGGCAAGCGACACTTATGGCGGATCGTTCCTTTATCATCTCAATGGCAATCAGGTTGCGGTTGGCTATGTTGTCGGGCTTGATTACAGCAACCCGCATCTTTCGCCTTTTGAAGAATTTCAGCGTTTCAAGAATCATCCGGCGGTTCGCGATACATTTGTTGGTGGACGGCGTGTTTCCTATGGCGCGCGGGCGCTGAATGAAGGCGGTTTCCAATCGGTACCAAAATTAACCTTCCCGGGCGGCTGTCTTGTTGGCTGTACGGCAGGCTTTTTGAATGTTCCAAAAATCAAAGGCACCCATACGGCAATGAAATCGGGCATGCTTGCCGCCGAAGCGATTTTTGAATCGCTGGAAACATTGCAGGCCGGTGATGAGCCAGCAAGCTATGCAAGCCGGTTGGAAGATAGCTGGCTATGGGCCGAACTTTACAAGGTTCGTAATATTCGTCCCGGTTTTGCCAAGGGTCTTTGGCTTGGCCTTGCCCATGCAGCACTTGACACCTATTTGTTTTTCGGCAAAGCGCCATGGACATTGCGGCATCATGCCGACCATGAAAATTTAGAGCTGGCAAGCGACGCGCCAAAAATCGACTATCCCAAGCCTGATGGCATTGTCAGTTTTGACCGCAATTCATCGGTCTTTTTATCGGGCACCAATCATGAAGAAAATCAGCCTGCCCATCTTACCCTAAAGGATGCCTCTGTCCCGATTAGCCATAATCTGGCGCTATATGATTCACCTGAGCAACGCTATTGTCCGGCTGGTGTTTATGAAATTGTCAAAAATGACGATGGTGGTGATCCAAGATTGCAAATTAACGCGCAAAATTGTGTTCATTGCAAAACTTGTGATATCAAAGACCCATCACAAAATATTGTGTGGGTCAGCCCCGAGGGTGGAGGCGGGCCAAATTACCCCAATATGTGAGGGTGACTTTGGGCAATCTAGATAAAAAAACAAAGCCAGAAACTACGTCACGGCGGCCGGTGAAAAACCGGCATTGGCTGTTGTTTGTTGGCATGGTTCTTACGGCAAGCTGTAGCACCATGCCATCGCCAAAATCGATTGCGTCAACAAAATTTGAACCCGCCCAAGGCACGATTGCGGCGAATTTTCTGGCCGCACGCCAGGCGTTGTATCTCCGTGATGTTAGCGCATCAGCTGAATTTTACCTGACCGCGCTGAATTTTGATCGCAATAATGCAAGCCTGTTGCAACAAGCATTTTATACGCAATATCAGCTTGGCCATATTGATGCGGCCGCTGCGATTGCGCGCAATATGGAAGTGCTGAATCTTGCCACCAGCTATGCCAGCGAGCCGGCAACGGCCAAGGCGATTGTACTTGAAGATTGGGATGCGGTTTTGGTTCTGGCCGATCATATTGCCGAAAATCTTGATGCCCAACCGGTTGCCGCCGTGATTAAGGCATGGGCGTTAGCCGCCAAAGGGCAGGGCGCGGCCGGATTATCGCATCTGCTGAAAATCGGCGAGGCAAACACAATAGACGGACAGGAGATGCCTTCGGTTTTTGCCATGCAGGCAGCACGCTTATCCGCCCATCTTGGCAATGATACCGAACTGCGTGGTTTTGCCGATGGGCTGTTTAACCGGCAAAATTTGCCATCTCAAATTCTGCTTCAGCTTGCCGGCCTTTATGCCCGCCATGGTGACACCGCAAAAATGGCGCAATTGATCGACCGGCTTCCCACTGGCTTTAACAAAAAGGCGGTGCAAAACCAGCTTTTAAACCAAACTGAACCACCAAAAATTGCAAGCCATATTGCCGCTGGCATTATTGATACAAGCATGATCAACAGCCAATCACAAACCTCCGGCATGTTGAATGCAAGGCTTGGTCTGGCATTATATCTTGATCCGCAAATCGACAGTGCCCACTTTCTGCTGGCACAAGCGCTCTATGAAATGGAGCAATATCAAGCCGCCATTGTCAAGCTTGATGCCATTGATGTTGCGGGGGCGTGGGGTCAACCACAATTGCTGTTACGAATCGATCTTGAACGCAAAGATAATATGACCGGCGCCATTGCCCTGCTGCAAACCGCCGTCGATAAAGACAATGGTAACGCGCTTTTGCGAAAAGAGCTTGGCGATCTTTATCGTATGTCGGATCAATTTGAAAAAGCGCGTGATGCCTATCTTGCCGCAATTGATCTTGGCTTTGCTTCGGGTGATCTTGATCGCAATCTTGGCATTGCCTATGAACAGCTTGAACAAGACCAGCTTGCCGAAGATAGTTTCAAAGCCGCATTGGAAAAAAACCCAAATGACCCTTATACGCTGAATTATCTTGGCTATTGGTGGGCCGATGATGGGCGCAATCTTGATGACGCCATCAAGCTGATTGAACAGGCGGTGCGGCTGCGCCCTCGAAGCGGCTATTTTGTCGATTCGCTTGGATGGGTGCATTACAAGCTTGGCAATTATGATCTTGCCGTTGCCTTTCTGGAAAAGGCAACCATTCTTGAACCAATGGATGCGGTCATAACCGGCCATCTTGGTGATGCTTATTGGGAAATTGGCCGCCATGCCGAGGCGCGTTTCAAATGGCAATATGCGCTGACAATTGCCGCCGAAGACGAACTCAAAGCCGAATTTACCACCAAATTAAATCAATGATAACGGTTCTTGCGCCTGCCAAAATCAATCTGTTTTTGCGCATTTGCGGCAAAACTGATGCTGGCTATCATCGTCTTGATTCGGCCATTGCCTTTACCCATTTTGGCGATCATCTGACGATTGAATCGGCACATGACGACCAGCTTACCATCATTGGTGAATTTGCTGGCGGGCTTGAAAGCGCAGATGACAATCTAGTGATGACGGCATTAAACGGGTTTCGCGCCGCTGGCGGTGTGATTGGCGGGCTTTCGATCACGCTTGAAAAAAACATTCCGGTTGGGGCGGGGCTTGGCGGTGGCTCAGCCGATGCCGCGGCGTTTCTTCGTGCTGTCAATGCCTTGTCATCAATGCCACTTGGCAAGGACGCGCTATATCACCTTGCTGCCAGCCTTGGTGCCGATGTGCCGGTTTGTCTTGCTGGTGGCTGCCAGCGCATTGCCGGAATTGGCGAGACGATGACGCCGATTGATCTGGATTTTTCGGGAGCAATTTTATTGGTCAATCCGCGAATTCCGTTATCGACAAAAGAAGTCTTTACCCGTTTCACCTGCCCAATCAGCGGGTTTGCCGGTTCAGTATCAAATCTTGATGCGGCCGGCATGGTCGGGCTTGGCAATGATTTGACAGCAACCGCCATTGAATTGGCACCTGCGATCAATAGCTGTCTTGATCGTCTGGCGCGATCAAAAGGGGCCATTGCAACGGCCATGTCGGGAAGCGGAGCAAGCTGTTTTGCCCTGTTTGATCATATCGACAATGCCGAAATTGCCGCGACAGAATTTGAAAATACCGGATATTGGGCGCGCGCCAGCATGATTTATCAGCCCGATTAACCGGCGCAAACCGGCTGGAGTTGGACAATCATGCGGTTTGTTGTGTTTTTAACACCCATTCGGCAAAGAACGGGCTTGATTGCTTGGAACTTGGTCGCTAAATTGCAGCGTCCAACGGATTGGGGCGTAGCCAAGTGGTAAGGCATCGGTTTTTGGTATCGTGTATCGTAGGTTCGAATCCTACCGCCCCAGCCATCCGTTTTCCCGTAAAGTGTCAATTGTGAGCCGCAGCGCAAATGGCGCGTTTGCGCTAATGGTCAATTTGCAGGTCACGGCATCTGCACCCCAGTTGGAGCGATGACATGAAAGCGACAATCAGCTTGATCAAAGGCGATGGCATCGGTGTTGATGTCAGCGAAGCGGCAATCTTCCTTGCCGAAAAGGCCATGGCCAAGGCCGGAATTCCCGCACCACAGATTGTTGAGATTGCGGCTGGTGCCAGCTATTTTGCCGAAACCGGTCAGGATATTCAACCAGATGGTGAAGCGGCGGCGGGTGCGGCTGACGCTATTTTCCTTGGCGCTATTGGTCTTCCTGAAATTCGGCATGAAGATGGAACCGAAATTTCGCCGCATCTACGGCTTCGCGATCGATATCAGCTTTATGCCGGTGTGCGGCCGGTCAAGGCCTATCCAAATGCGCCAATGCCACTTGCCGACCTACGCGCTGGCAAAATCGATCTTGTCATTATCCGCGAATCCACCGAGGGATTATTTTATTCAGCCGCGGTGCATGGCCGCAGCAAAATCATTGATAATGCGGTTTGTGATGAAACCCTCCGGATCACAAGAGCGACAAGTGAAAAACTACATGATTTCGCCTTTCGCTTTGCCACAAAACGCAAAGACAAAGGCCATAAGGGACAGCTCACCTGCGTCGATAAGGCCAATGTGTTTACCTCAATGGTCTTTTTCCGGCAGATTTTTGATGAAGTCGGTGCCAATTATCCTGATATCAACAAAGCCTATAATTATGTTGATGCGGCGGCGCTTGATCTCATTCGCAGCCCCTGGTCGGCCGATGTCATGGTAATGGAAAACATGTTTGGCGATATTCTATCAGATCTGGCAGGCGGGCTTGTTGGCGGGATGGGCATGGCCGCTTGCGGCGAAATCGGCGATCAGATCGGATTATTCCAGCCCGCCCATGGCAGCGCGCCTGATATTATGGGTCAAGATAAAGCCAATCCGCTTGCCGCAATCCTTAGTGCTGGGCTGATGCTTGATTATCTTGCCGAAAAGCTGGATCAGCCTGCTTATGAGGATGCCGCGATGATTCTCGATGCGGCCATTGAAACCGGTTTTGCATTAAACCGTTTGCGCCCGATGGAATTTGGCGGCGATATGGGCACCAAGGCGGTAACCTTGGCGCTATCGTCACTGATGGATGGCAAGCTTAAATAAGAACAGGCCTAATCAGCAAGCCGATAGCCTTTTTCAATGGTCAGAACCAATTGCTTTTTGGTTAAGCGGCTTATTTTCTGTCGTAGCCGGTAAATATGCGTTTCCAATGTGTGGGTACTCACGCCGTTTTGAAAGCCCCAAACCTCGGCAAGAAGCTCGTCTTTGGTCACATCATTGGGAAATGCCCGATATAGAAATTTCAGAATTGTCGCTTCTTTTTCGGTTAGGGGCTGCATCCGCTCACTGCCAATTTCGTGAAGCATTTTATTGGCTGGCACAAAGCTAAGATTGCCAATTTCAAACCGCGCATCATCCGACGCACGAAACTGGCGCAATTGGGTGCGAATGCGGGCAATCAACTCGCCAAGCCGAAGCGGCTTGGTAATATAGTCATTGGCACCAGCTTCAAGCCCAAGAACAATATCACCCTCAGCTCCTTTGGCGGTAAGCATGACAATGGGTTTGGCAAAGCCGTTGCGGCGCAAACGCTGACAAATATCAATGCCATTACCATCAGGCATCTGGATATCAAGAAGGATCAAATCCGGGTTGGCGTGGCTAAGTACCTTGTCGAGATCAGCAACAACACCCACCTCAAAAACATCATTAAACCCCTCGACCGCAAGCTGTTGCCGCAATGTCGCACGGAGATAGGCATCATCAACAACAATTAACAGACGCGACGAAGAGACGACTTCTTTACCGTCGCTTGGGGACAACACTTGCATTTTTTATCACAACTCAATACATCAATGGCATATTCTTAATACGGGAATTAACCAGATAAACCAAGCGAGCGTAGCTTATTCTATCGTTGCTTGTATATGTCTTAAACAAACCGGAGCCGCCACGATGCACGATACGCGTGCAAAAAATGCTTATATGAAAGCCGAACGTGCCAGTGCGGAATTGCGGCGCGGTGGCCATGTCATGCTGCGGCTGAATAATGGCGAGGCAGCGCTGTTTCGCGGCGCCGAATTTGCCGATGGTGAAGACATCAATTTTCTCAGCCGTCTTGCCGGTTCTGGCCCGCTTCTGGTGCTAACGGCAAATCGGGTAAAAAGCCTTCAACGATCACTTCGTCAAGGCTGGCCCGCAGCGACAATCGCGTTTGCCACCCGCCATTACGAACAAATATTTGATCTTGCTTTCGGCCAGACCCGTTTGGGTGATGATGATGGTTTCAGCCTTGTTGCCGAACGAAGCGGGTCACTTGCCGATCACGCAACAAGATTGTTACGCAATGCCAAATTGCTTCCCGCCGCCTTGATGGCGCGGTTGCCATTTCGCGATATTGCCGCACAAGACCGGTTTGCGCAGGAACATAATATATTGGTTCTCGAAGCACGTGATCTGGACTCCTATCATCACCAAGCGGGTGCGATGATGCGCATTGCGGCACGGGCGCGGGTGCCGTTGGCCGTTGCCGAAGATGCCGAAGTGGTAATGTTTCGTGCCGAAATTGGCGGCGAAGATCATTTTGCCGTTTTAATCGGCAAGGGCACTGAACTTGACGCACCACTTGTACGGCTTCATTCACAATGTATTACTGGCGATGTACTTGGCAGTCTGAAATGTGATTGCGGCGATCAGCTGCAGGCAGCCATGCGGCTTATGGCCGAAAATGGCGGCGGGGTGCTGATCTATCTGGCGCAAGAAGGGCGTGATATTGGCCTGTTGAATAAAATGCGCGCCTATGCTTTGCAGGATAATGGCCTTGATACAGTTGATGCCAATCACGCGCTTGGTTTTGACACGGATGAACGGGTGTTTTTGCCGGCAGCGCGTATTCTTGATGCGCTTAGCATTGCGCGTTTGCGGCTGATCACCAATAATCCTGACAAGATCAGCCAGCTAGAACAATGCGGAATCAAGGTTGAAGAACGCGTGCCGCTACAGCTTGCCAGCAATCCGCATAATGAAGATTATCTGGCGACAAAAAAGCATCGGACTGGCCATATGATTGCGGGTAAGGATAAAGGCTAAAAAACCCCTAGCTATCACGTGCGCCGAAAATGGCTGATCCTATGCGAACCGCGGTTGCGCCAAAGGCAACTGCCTCTTCGAAATCATCACTCATTCCCATTGACAAGATGGAAAGATGATTGCGTTTGGCAATGGTTTGCAACAGCGCAAAATGCATCGCTGCCTCTTCATCATTTGGCGGAATACACATCAGGCCAGTAATATTAAGCCCCGCCTCATCACGGCAATAGGCAATAAAATCATCCGCATCTTCAGGCGGAATGCCGGATTTTTGCGCTTCTTTGCCAGTATTGACCTGAATATAGCAGTCCAGCTGGCGATTTTGACGAATCATCTCATCACCAAGCGCCTTTGCCAGCTTGGGCCGGTCAACCACCTCGATAACATCAAATAGCGCCACCGCATCAGCCGTCTTATTGGTTTGCAGCGGGCCAATCAAATGCAATGTCAAATCGGCATGCCGATCGCGGCGTGGTACCCATCGGCCTTGGGCTTCTTGAACGCGGTTTTCGCCAAATACACGCTGGCCAGCGCCAAGCGCCGCATCAATCCGGTCATCAGGCTGGCGTTTGCTTACCGCTACCAAGGTAACTGGCCGATCAAGCCCCGTTTGCGTTTTATAGGCCGCTTCGGCGGCGGCGATTTTGTCATGGATGGCAGCAAGATTATCGGCAATGACAGAATGCGTCTTTGAAATTTCGTCTGACATGATTTGTGCTGCCCTTCGGCCATGGCTGTCTGTTGCAAAAATATTTCCAACTTTTGTAACGCTTTAGCCCTTCATCGACAAGACTGTTGCAAAAATATCACACGCTTGAAAAAACTTGTCACATCGCATTCATCGGTTCTTGTTAATTTGGTGGATGCTAATATGTTGGGGTCGTTGCCAATGGTGGCAATGACTTCTCTAAGGGAGATTTAATTATGCGTAAGGTTCTTCTTGCGACCACTGCTCTTGTAGCAATGAGCGTAACAGCTGCACAAGCTGACGTTTCAATCTCAGGTAACATCTCATTCGACGTGATGAATGAGAGTGATAACGTTGAGTCATTCAACGTTGATGGTGACATTGTCATCCAAGGCACTACTACTACAGACAGCGGTCTCACTTTTACAGCTGAGCAGCAAACTACATCAGAAGGCAGCTCAATTGACGATGCCTTCATCGCGGTTAGTGGTGATTTTGGTACAATCCGCATGGGTAACACAGACGGAGCGCTTGATCGCAATGACGCCGTAGCCTACACAAACTATCATGAAGGCAAGGCCGGACGTGGCGCTTTAGATAAAGCCAACATGGCCTACACTGCAATCGGTGGCAATGACACCGTGATTTCTTTCCAGTCACCATCTTTCAACGGTGTAACTGTCTATGCAGACGTCACAGCAAACGGTGGTTATTCAGGTGCCGGAGTAACCTACTCAGCTGGCCCAGTAACGGTGACTGCTCAAAAAGCATCTAACGTTTCAAAAGCCTCTGCAGAAGCTGCCACAAAATACAACCGTGAAGATGAACTAGCTGGTTTAACAGACGCAACATTCGTTGGTGCAAGCGTTTCAGTTGGTGGTGTTACTGTAATGATGGGTTCATCAGTACATGATGCAATCACAGGCGGCGAAGCAAAAGTAAAGTCAACCGATTTTGGTGCGGCATACACAATGGGTGATTTCACTCTGTACGGCGGAACTGGAAAAGGCTCAAAGGGCACTCGTACTGACAAGCACACTAGCTTCGGTGCTACTTACACAGTTGCTCCTGGTGTAACTTTGATGGCTGAGAACGGTAACAAAGAAGTTGCTGCAGTCAAAACAGACGCCACTTGGGTTAATCTGAAAGTTGCTTTCTAATTTTAACTGACAGAAACTTACCGAAGGGAGGGGCTTACCCCTCCCTTTTTGCTTTACAAATTTCCCACCTATTTGCATTGTTGCGCAAGAAACAAAATTATAGGAGGCTTCAATGGTGACGTTTTACCGGAATTGCAAATTTGCCCACTTTGGCCGGATATTGTCATTCAGCTTGGGAACAATTTTGTTGTTGTCGTCTTGCTCAGGCTTAAGCAGCACACCAGTCGAACAACCTGGCAAACCTATATCAGTAATTACCGGTAAACCCGGGGGCACAAAACTCTCTGACTTTAGCAAAAAAGATCAATCTGGCAACGGCTTACCGGTCAATGCGCTTTTATGGCGTGCAGCGCTGGATATTGCGTCATTTGTGCCGCTTGATGATGTTGATACATTTGGTGGTAGCATCATTACCGAATGGCACCAATCTGCGGATAATTCCGATCAACGCTTAAAATTAACCATCTTCATCTCTGGGCTTGAATTACGGTCTGACGCAGTCAAGGTTCAAACCTATACCCAGAAAAAGTCTGGCAATGACTGGGTTGATAACGGCCGAGACGAAGCGCTGGCTCGTAAGTTAGAAGATTTAATCCTCACACGAGCACGTGAATTACGCGCTGCGTCGGTATCTGAAACAACGCAATAGCAAAGGCTCCAATTGAGTTTTGGTGATAAAACCATTACCTCCATTCGTTAGCCTGAACAAACTCATTTATACAGTGATCACTCATCTGGCATTATCAGCTTGTCACCTTTCAAACTCGTGAACAACTAATGATAAACAATTGAAGGGTGATCAAAGGAAGTTTCGGAATGAACCACTATGACGCCGCCGCCATTGAGCAAAAATGGCAAGATAAATGGGAACAGGCTGATTGTTTTACCGCCAGCATGGACCACACTAAACCAAAATATTATGTCCTTGAGATGTTTCCCTATCCGTCAGGGCGGATTCATATGGGACATGTGCGCAATTACACGCTTGGAGATGTTGTTGCGCGTTACCGGCGCGCCAAAGGATTCAATGTTTTGCATCCGATGGGATGGGATGCTTTTGGCCTACCAGCTGAAAATGCAGCTATGGAGCGTGGTGTGCATCCAGGCAAATGGACGATTGAAAATATCGCCGCCATGCGTACCCAACTGAAAAGTATGGGGCTGTCCTATGATTGGTCGAGGGAGTTTGCCACCTGTTCACCTGATTATTACCAACATGAACAAAAGATGTTTTTAAAGTTCCTCGAAGCTGGGCTTGCCTATCGCAAAGAAAGCTGGGTCAATTGGGATCCGGTTGAGAATACCGTTCTAGCTAATGAACAGGTTGTTGATGGCTGTGGCTGGCGCTCAGGCGCGCCAGTTGAGCGCCGTCTTTTGTCTCAATGGTTTCTAAAAATCACTAATTTTGCCGAAGAGCTTTTGGCCGCGATTGGCGATCTTGACCGCTGGCCCGACCGCGTAAGGCTGATGCAACAAAACTGGATTGGAAAATCCGAAGGTGCGCGTGTCCGGTTTTCAATTGATGGCGAGAGCCCGATTGATGCTGATCATATTGAAGTCTTTACCACACGCCCCGATACATTATTCGGCGCGTCATTTCTGGCCATCGCTGCCAATCACCCCTTGGCGCTTGCGATTGGCGAAAATATGCCAGCTGCAGCTGATTTCATCACCGAATGCGCCAAGCTTGGCACATCTGAAGCCGCTGTCGAAACAGCCGAGAAAAAAGGCTTTGATACCGGATTACAGGTTAGCCATCCGCTAGATCCGGCCATCAAACTGCCGGTCCATATCGCTAATTTCGTGCTGATGGATTACGGCACTGGGGCGATTTTTGGCTGTCCTGCCCATGACCAGCGTGATCTTGATTTTGCCAATGCTTATGGGCTTCAAATTTTACCGGTGGTGTTGCCTGATGGCGAAGACACCGCCAATTTTACGGTAACCGACACGGCCTATACCGGCCCCGGAAAGCTGTTTAATTCGCGGGCTTGGGATGGTCTTGATATCGAGGCTGGCAAAGCCGCCGCCATTGCCGCAATTACCGCCGCCGAAGCTGGTACTGACGAGACAACTTACCGGCTTCGTGACTGGGGCGTATCGCGCCAGCGCTATTGGGGCTGTCCGATCCCGGTCATCCATTGCGATGACTGTGGCGCTATCCCGGTTCCGGAAAAAGACCTTCCGGTTATCCTGCCTGACGACGTTGATTTTGGCGGTAGCGGCAATCCACTGTCCCACCATCCAAGCTGGAAACATACAAGCTGTCCGAAATGTGGTAAAGATGCGGAACGCGAACAAGATACGTTTGACACATTTTTTGAAAGCTCATGGTATTTTCTGCGCTATGCCGATCCAACATCTAATGATGGCGTCAATGGCGAGGCTGCGGCATATTGGCTGCCAGTTGATCAATATATTGGCGGGGTTGAACATGCGGTTCTGCATTTGCTTTATTCGCGCTTTTTCACCCGTGCATTGTCACAAGTTGGCTATTTAGACCTTGGCGAGCCTTTTGCCGGCCTTATGACCCAAGGCATGGTTTGCCATCAGACATTTCAAGATGAAGCCGGCAAATGGCTGTTCCCAACAGATGTTGTCAAACAGGGCGATGCATGGGTGCAAACCAGTGATGGTACAAAGGTCACGGCAGGTCGCATCGAGAAAATGAGCAAGTCAAAGCGCAATGTCGTTGATCCTGAATTGATCATTCAGCATTATGGTGCTGATACGGCGCGGCTGTTCATGCTGTCAGACTCGCCACCTGAGCGCGATATGGAATGGACTGAATCGGGCGTTGAAGGCGCGTCGCGCTTTTTAAAGCGGGTCTGGCGCATGTCACAAGATCCCGATCTCGCACCGCTTGGTACGGCTCCTTTGGCTGATAGCGAGGCCAGCGCGCTTGCGCTTACACGGATGGCGCATAAATCGATCATTGGCCTGTCCGCTGATATTGAAAATTTCCGCTTTAACCGCGCCGTGGCCCAGCTTCATATGCTAGCCAATGCGATTGCTGATGTGAAAGCCAATGACAAGGGCGCCGCTGAAGCCAAACGGTTTGGCATTGAAACATTAACCCAGCTATTGGCGCCGTTATCGCCGCATGTTGCCGAAGAAATCTGGCAAAATCTTGGCCATAGCACGCTTTTGGCACAATCTGATTGGCCACAAGCCGATGCAAGCCTCGCCGCTGATAATGAAATCGAAATTGGCATTCAGGTGAATGGCAAGCTTCGTGATACCATCATGCTGCCGCGCGATTGCGAGGCCGATGATGCCGAAGCACGCGCGCTGGCATCGCCAGCGATTATCCGCTATCTTGATGGCAAGGCGCCGAGAAAAGTGATTGTGGTGAAAAACAGGATTATCAATGTGGTTATCTAGCCTATTTGGAACTATAACTTCTTGGCGGTCATTCCGGCTTGGCAGCATCATCCTATGCGGCCTGATTTTAACCAATTGTGGTGATGTAACGATTCGCCAGCTCGGTACCGAAAACCTGCAAAATCTGCAACAGATCGCGGTTCAAGACGCATCCGGGCGCGAAGGCCAGCTTTATGGCCGCGAATTGCGCAAATTGCTGCATATTGGCGGGAAAGGGGTTGAAAACTATAACCTGATTTCATCAATCTCGGTTAGCGCGTCAAGCACATTGTCGGTTCAGGGCGCAAGCTCGACATTGAAAAAAATGACGATGACCGCCCGGTTTGACCTTAGCGATCTTACCTCGGGTGAAAGACTGATTGCCGATAGCATCACCGCTGATGCCACGCTTGGTACCGTGACGTCACTTTATGGTCAGGATAAATCTGAAACCCATGCCCGCGAACGGCTTGCCATCTTGCTGGCACAGCGTGTTGTGCGGCGGCTACAGCTTTATTTCCTGAACCAAGGCCAATAACCCCTATGGCCATAGGATGAAAATCGCGCCGCGCCAAATCGCCAGCTTTCTAGCCAAACCGCCAGCCGAAATTATCGCAGTTCTGTTTCATGGCAATGATTTAGGTATGATTAGCGAACGCGCCAAACAATTTGCCCAGCTTTTCAGCGACAATCTTGATGATGTGTTTTCGGTGACCCGCCTGACCGGTGATATGTTATCAGGCGAGGCGGGATTAATTGCTGATTCAGCCGCTGCGATCCCGGCTTTTGGGGATCGCCGTCTTGTTTTGGTCAAAGGCCGCGGCACAGAATTGTTTGAAGCTTGTAAATTGGCGCTGGCCAAGCCGCTTGCCAATACAATCATCATTGTCGAAGCAAGCGATACAACGACCAAACATGCGATTGTCAAATTGTTTGAAACCAGCAAGACCGCCGCATCAATTGGTTGCTATGCTGACAATATTGGCGATATCCGCGCATTGGCGACAAGCATATTTGCCGCTGATCAGGTAAGTGCAAGCCGTGATGCGCTTGATATCATTGCTGAAAGACTCGGCAGTGACCGCGCCTCATCGCGAAGCGAGATTGCAAAACTTGCATTAATGGCAGGGCCGGGTGGCAAGCTTGACGCTGATGATGTACGCATCGCGCTTGGCGACAGTGCGCTTTTGGCGATTGATGATATTGCCGACGCCCTTGCCAGCGGTGCGGTTGACCGCTTGCAACAGGCATTGCAAAAAGCATGGTATGAAGATGCCAATGCGGTGATGATTATCCGGGGGTGCCAAACCTATTTTCGGCAATTGGGCCTTGCCAGTCACGCCATGGCGGCAGGCCAATCAGCGCAAAATGCACTTCGTAGCCTGCGCCCACCACCGCATTTCAAGCTTCAAGACCGGTTGCAAGCGCATCTTCGGCGCTGGCGACCCGATTTGGCAATGGATGTGGTGAATCGGCTACAAGATATTGAATTGCAATTAAAGTCTGGCGGGATTAATGATCAGCTTTGTACCGCGCAAAGCCTTCTTGGGATCTGTCTTCGCGCCCCGCGCTAGCGGATGCCAAGCTGCGCCAGTAAATTGGTAATCTGATCAAGCGATTGGCAATCAATGGTGACCTTGCCGCGGTCTTTTGCCTCGTTCCAATTAATATGAAACACCAGCCCCAGCTTTTCCGCTGCCTGTTTTTCCAGCGCTTTGATATCGGCTGATTTTTCCAGCGGTCTGGATTTTTGACCAGCTTTGCTTGCAGGCTGTTTCGCCAAAGCTTCAGCTTGCCGCGCCGACAGGCCCTTTGCCACAACCATCTTGGCCAAAGCTTCGGCCTGATCATGGCCAATTAATGGCCGCGCTTGCCCCATGGTAATTTTCCGCTCAAGCAACAGGCTTTGAACCGAGGGCGGCAGCAGCAAAAGCCGCAGAAGATTGGCAATATGACTTCGTGATTTCCCAATTATATCAGATAGTTGCTCTTGTGTGTAGCGATTGGTTTCAAGCAGTTTTTGATAGCCTTGCGACTCTTCAATCACGCTAAGGTCACTTCGCTGAATATTTTCAATCAGGGCTATTTCATAACATTCAGCATCAGTTAATTCACGAATAATCGCTGGCACCTGATGGATTTTAGCCAATTGTGCTGCCCGCCAGCGCCGTTCACCAGCGACAAGCTGATAACGCGATGGCTTATCCGGGGTTGGACGCAGCAAAATCGGCTGAACAATGCCCTTTTGCCGAATTGACGAAGCAAGCTCATCCAGACCAGCCTTATCAAACCGGCGTCGGGGCTGCCAAGGCCCAACATTAATCCATTCAATTGGGATATCCTGAAACCCGGTCGCCGCTGGCGCGCCAGCAACATCAGATGATGGTGTGGTTGCGCCGGTAGCGGTTGCAATACCGCGATCGCCAAGAAGCGATGAGAGGCCACGGCCAAGCCCCCGCGAGGCGGTTTTTTTCGATGATGACACAGCTGGCGGCGTTTTTGACGACATTAGGCAGCTTCCTTTTCTTGCTCAAGCAATTCGGCGGCAAGCGCGATATAGGCCTTTGACCCAACACAATTCAAATCATAAATCAAGACAGGCTGGCCAAAGGATGGTGCCTCAGATACGCGAACATTTCTAGGGATAACAGTATTATAGACAAGATTACCAAGATGGGTGCGAACATCATTTGCAACCTGTTCAGACAATTTATTCCGGCCATCATACATGGTCAGAACGATGCCCTGCATTGTCAATTGTCGGTTTAAGCCGCCTTGAACCGATGCGATTGTCCGCATCAATTGTGACAAGCCTTCAAGCGCATAAAATTCGCATTGAAGCGGCACCAGAACGCTATGGGCGGCGCAAAGCGCATTCACCGTTAACAAGCCCAATGAGGGCGGACAATCGATAATGATATAATCATAACCCGCCGCAATGGGTTGAAGCGCATCCGCCAACCGTAATTCGCGCCGGTCAATCGTGGTCAGTTCAATTTCGGCCGCCGATAAATCAACCACCGCCGCAATAATATCAAGACCAGCAACTTTGCTTTGCTGAATCGCCGCCTTTGCCGTCACTTCACCCGTAACAAGACGATAGCTATTCGCCGCGCGATCATCTTCATCAACGCCAAGGCCTGTACTGGCATTGCCTTGCGGATCGAAATCAACAAGCAGAACCCGCCGCCCACACGCTGCCAAAGCGGTCGCCAGATTCACCGAAGTGGTGGTTTTTCCAACACCGCCTTTTTGATTGGCAATCGCAATAATCCGCAATGAAGACGTCATCTCAGGAAACCTCGCCCATTTGAGACTTTAAAAAGCCTGTTATCATTTGCCGCAAATTAGCGCGGGTTTTTCAGTTCTAAAACAACGCCATTTGCGCTGGAAAGACTTGGATATGTTGTGGCAACCATAGTGGAATAAGATTGTAAATTGGTCAATTCATCTTCGACCGATGCACCTTTTAAAAACAAACAGACACCGTCAGAGTGAAGCTGTGTTTCAATTAAATTCAATAACTTAGGAACAGGAGCCAAAGCACGCGCGGTAATCACATCAGGGCAAAGATTAGGCATTGTTTCGATACGTTGATTATGAACCTTGGCTGGCAGGCCCAGTTCGCGGATTACGGCTGATAAAAACACCGCTTTGCGTTGATCAGACTCGACCAGATCAACCGTAACACCGCCCATAATGGCCAGCACAAGCCCCGGAAAGCCAGCCCCACTGCCAACATCAAGAATTTGTCGTGTCTGGGGTGGGTAATAGGCCGCCAATTGCCCCGAATCCAGAATATGACGCTGCCACGCATCAGCGAGTGTGCTGTTAGAGACAAGATTGATCCGGCGTTGCCATTTTTCCAGCAAGGTTAAATAGAGTTGAAATTTCTCAATTGTTTCACGTGAAACATTCAGCAGTTGGCCAATCTGATCTGGGGTCACGATACGGCTCTTACTTTGGCCTGTTTCTGCTGGCGCTTGATATGACGAAGCACGGCAACAACTGCCGCCGGTGTCAAACCAGGAAGGCGGTTGGCATGGCCAATCGTTTCCGGCTGAAACCGCCGCAAAATATCTTTTGATTCAGCGGATAGCCCACCAACAGCGGCAAAATCAATTTGCGCCGGAATTGTCACGGCCTCATCACGGCGAAGCGCGTCAACATCGGCCTGCTGGCGATTTACATAGCCGGCATAGCGATAATCAGCCTCAAGCTGGCTATGTAAACGCGGCGAAATTGCCTCAAGCGCGGGCCAAAGTGGCAAAATCTCGGCAATGCCAATTGACTCAAGCGTCAGTAAATCAGCCGCACTTCGCGCCGCCCCATCACGCGGCGATGGCAAGCCAGCGGCAGCGACCGCCTTCGCAGGTTGAATGCTTGTCTCAAGCATTAATCGTGCTGCCTGCAAATCAGCCGATTTTGCCTGCCATGCGGTTTCGCGAACCGACCCAACGCAGCCAATTGTCAAACCGCGATCGGTCAAACGCTGATCGGCATTATCAGCCCGAAGCAATAGCCGGTATTCGGCGCGTGAGGTAAACATGCGGTAAGGCTCGGGCGCACCCTTGGTGATTAAATCATCAATCATAACCCCGATATAGGCATCTGCACGATCAAGAACAAACGGCGTGTAATCCGCACCATTGGCCGCTCGCAACGCCGCATTGATGCCAGCAACAAGCCCCTGTGCCGCGGCTTCTTCATAGCCGGTTGTGCCATTGATCTGGCCAGCAAGATATAATCCGGGAAGCGCTTTTAACGCCAAAGAGCGCCGCAATGCCCGCGGATCGACAAAATCATATTCGATTGCATAGCCAAATTGCAGAATTTTTGCCGATTCCAGCCCAGGAATTGACGCAATCATCGCGCTTTGCACATCACGCGGCAGGCTTGTCGAAATCCCGTTGGGGTAAACCGTTGGATCATCAAGCCCTTCAGGTTCTAGAAATATCTGATGCGAGCTTTTATCTGCAAAGCGGTGAATTTTATCCTCAATTGAAGGACAATAGCGCGGCCCAGTTCCCGAAATCTGGCCACTATAAACCGCCGATAAATGAATCGATTCAGCAATAATTCGATGGGTTTCAGCCGATGTGCGCGTAATGCCGCATGAAATTTGCGGAACGGTGATTTTGTCGGTCAGGGTCGAAAAGGGGATTGGCGGATCATCGGCTGACTGCATATCAAGACTTGCCCAGTCGATGCTTGTACCATCAAGCCGTGCCGGCGTACCGGTTTTCAGCCTTCCAAGCGGCAAATCAAGCGCGGCAAGACGTGCCGCTAATTGGTTTGATGGCGCTTCGCCAACCCGACCAGCTGGTGTGCGCTCGCAGCCAAGATGGATCAGGCCGCCAAGAAACGTGCCAGTGGTCAGAACAACAGCACCACAGAAAAATTTACGGCCATCCTCGGTTATGATGCCCGTTGCCTTGCAATCTTCACCTGAACCCGTTACCGAAATATCACCAACAGCCGCCTCGATAATCTGAATATTAGGCGTCTCCGCCAACAAATCCTGAATCGCCATGCGATACAGCTTACGGTCAGCTTGGGCGCGGGGGCCATGAACCGCAGGCCCGCGTGATTTATTCAACATTCTGAACTGGATACCGGCGCGATCAATCGCCCGACCCATAATGCCATCAAGCGCATCAATCTCACGAACAAGGTGACCTTTGCCAAGCCCACCGATCGCCGGATTGCATGACATTTCGCCAATCCGGTCAGCTCGCATGGTGATCAGCGCAACCGACGCACCCATCCGCGCCGCTGCCGCCGCTGCTTCACAGCCTGCATGGCCGCCGCCAACAACAATGACATCAAAATTGATTGTCATGCTTTGCCTATTTTCAAAAGATTGCCGTTCATAAACGCTGTTATGCCGCGTTTTTGCCTATTTTCCAATACAAAAGGCCGAAAAGATGCTTCCTAAAAGCTCTTCAACATCAATTTCGCCGGTAATCCGACCAAGCGCCACTGCCGCAACGCGAAAATCTTCAGCTGCCATTTCCGGCACATGCTGGAAATCATGGCCCAGTGCGCGGCCCAATGCTTCATGCGCTTCCTGCAAGGCGTGGCGGTGTCGTTGCCGCGTAATAATCACGCTCGCATCCGAATGGTTTAACGGCACCAGCAATTTCGCCAATCTTGCAATCAATGTTTCAATATCAGCAGGGTCTTTGGCCGATATCGACATCATGTCACCAGATGCCGCGGCATTTGGCGCAGACAGACCCTTATCAGCCTTATTCAGAATATAGAATTTTGGCTGGCTGGTTAGCTGATCAATCTTATCGCGTGCCGCTGGCCACGCTGGATCACTGCCCTCCAAGATCACCAAAACCAGATTGGCAAATCCAGCAGCCTCGACAGATCGCCGGATGCCTTCGGCTTCGATTTTGCCGCTTTCATCACGAATACCAGCCGTGTCCAAGATCGTGGCAGGGACGCCGCCTAAATCAAGCCGTATCTGGATGATATCGCGTGTTGTCCCAGCCTCATCTGAAACAATCGCCGCCGGGCGTCCAGCCAAAGCGTTCAAAATTGTTGATTTTCCGGCATTTACTGGCCCAATCAGGGCAATAGTAACCCCATCACGAACCAATTCTCCAGCTCCACCATCATCAAGATGACTTGCCAAAGCCGACTGCAAATCACTAGTGCTTGTTCGCAAAGCACCTTCGACCGAAGCTGGCAAATCCTCATCAGCAAAATCAATCAACGCTTCGAGCTGGGCAGCGATCCCCACCAATTCACCGCGCCATGCCATTACGGGCGCGCGCAATGCCCCATCGATCTGCGCCCAAGCTTGCTGCAACTGCGTCGCGGTTTCGGCCTCGATCAGATCGGCAAGCCCTTCAACGCCGGATAAATCCATTTTCCCATTCATAAAGCTGCGGCGCGTGAATTCGCCCTGCTTTGCCATTGCAAAGCCTTCTTGAGCGCCGAGGCGCGCCAGTAGCGCGTCAATAACCGCGCGACTGCCATGACAATGGATTTCGCAAACGTCCTCGCCAGTGCTTGAAAATGGCGCTTTCATAAAAAGCAGGATCACCTGATCGATCACCCGTTGATCCAAAAACAGCCGCGCCACCGAAAATTGTCCATCTGACGGACAAGCCGCACCAAACAACGCCGGTGCATCCCCCGCCAAAGGACCACTAATCCGCATTATCGCAATAGCTGACCGGCCAGGCGGGGTCGCAATGGCAAAAATCGTTTTATATCCGGCTTGGCTCATAATCTTTTCAATAATTCCATTCTCTGATAGGGTTTTCCTAGAGCGAAAGACGGCCGACAACAAGTCTCTTTTTCATGTTCGTTACTGGCGTTTGGTCTCAACAGTAACCAAAGGAGAGATTATGCCCCAACTCACTGAACATCTTGAAACGCTTTATTTCACTAGTTTCAAAATTGATTTTGGTTGGATTCGGCCAATCAGCAACGGCCAAAGCCTAATCCGGCTTGATTGGAACCAAACCGGTTGGAACAATATCGATCATCCAGACAATGTTTCACGTGAAACAAAAAGCCAACTTAAAGCGTTTTTCGCTGGCCATCTTCACCAATTTAACCTCCCACTTGCCCCCATTGGCAAAAGTGCCGCGGGCAAAAGATGGCTCGACGTAATGACACAAATTCCCTATGGAACGGTGATGACCTATGGCGAATTTGCCACTATCGCAGGCAAACCAAAGGCGGCACGCGCTGCCGGTTCCGCCTGTGCCAGCAATCCAATCCCGATTATCTATCCTTGTCACCGCGTTGTTCGCGCGGATGGCAGCCTTGGCAATTATGGCGGAGGAAGTGACCAACACCCAACCCATCCAGATAATCTGGCGCGCAAAAGTGATTTATTGAGATTAGAGGCAAATAGTGCCCCGCATGCTGCCTATGACTAGCTGTTCATATGATCAAAGAATTCATCGTTACTCTTTGAATTCTTTAGCTTATCAACAAGGAATTCCATCGCGTCAACTGGCCCCATCTGCATCAGAATACGGCGAAGCACCCACATTTTCGCAAGCGTCCCCTTATCGACAAGAAGCTCTTCTTTGCGTGTTCCCGACTTGGTGATATCGATCGCTGGGAAGGTGCGCTTGTCGGATAGCTTACGATCCAGAATCACTTCGCTGTTTCCAGTGCCTTTAAATTCTTCAAAGATCACTTCATCCATCCGCGATCCGGTTTCGATCAAGGCGGTGGCAATGATGGTCAACGACCCGCCTTCTTCAATATTACGCGCAGCACCAAAAAAGCGTTTTGGCCGCTGCAATGCGTTTGCATCAACACCACCGGTTAGAACTTTACCTGATGATGGCACAACCGTGTTATAAGCCCGCGCCAAACGGGTGATTGAATCAAGCAAAATAACCACATCACGCTTATGTTCGACAAGGCGTTTGGCTTTTTCAATAACCATTTCAGTGACTTGCACATGTCGAGATGCTGGCTCATCAAAGGTTGACGAAATCACCTCACCGCGAACCGAACGCTGCATATCGGTTACTTCTTCGGGCCGCTCATCAATCAATAGAACGATCAGATAGACTTCGGGATGATTTTCAGAAATCGCATGCGCGATGCTTTGAAGCATCATTGTTTTACCAGTACGCGGCGGCGCAACGATCAAACCACGCTGACCTTTTCCCATTGGCGCAATCAAATCAATCACGCGCGGGGTATTATCTTTTTTATCTGGGTTAAACGGTAATTCGAGGGTTAGCTTCTCTTCAGGGTACAGCGGTGTCAGATTATCGAAATTAATCCGGTGGCGAACCGCATTTGGCTCTTCAAAATTGATGGTTTCAACTTTCAACAGCGCAAAATAGCGCTCACCGTCTTTTGGTGCGCGAATTTCACCTTCAACCGTGTCGCCAGTACGAAGGCTGAACCGACGCACCTGACTGGGCGAGACATAAATATCGTCAGGACCGGGCAAATAGTTTGATTCAGGCGCGCGAAGAAATCCAAAGCCATCTGACAGAACTTCCAAAACGCCGCTACCGTAAATCGCAACTTCATTATCAGCGAGCTGCTTCAAAATTGCAAACATCATATCCTGTTTGCGAAGCGTACTGGCATTTTCAATTTCCAATTCTTCAGCATAGGCCAAAAGATCGGCTGGAGACTTCGCTTTGAGTTCCTGTAAATGCATGATTTTACTCTGAAGGGGAAATTAAGCTGACAAAGACGCGATCGAATACGCTGCAGATATTGTCATCTTGGGGGTGTTAACCAGAAATGTCAATGAAACTAAGATAGTGAAGCTTTTAGTCGTATTGAATTACACGCCTTTTGTCACATTCAGATTGGTTTGGCAACAGCCATAACGACAATAATAATCATTAAAACGGTCGGTACCTCATTCCAAATCCGATAGGCTTTTGAAGATAGAGGTTTTTCATCATTTTCCAACAAACGCCGCATTTTTGAAAATTTCCCTTGAACTCCAGCTAGCAGAAACACTGCAGCGAATTTCACATGGAACCAAGGCTCGCTGAATAATTCCGGATTTAACGCCAGCATCCAAAGACCAAAAATAAAACTAGCAATCATCGCTGGCGTCATAATGGCTTTGAGCAACCGGCGCTCCATTACTTTGAACGTTTCAGCCTGAACTGATCCGGTTGGCGCATCCGCATGATAAACAAACAATCTTGGCAGATATAACAATCCAACCATCCATGAAATGACTGAAATGATGTGAAGTGATTTGATAATTTCGTAGCTCATGGATCTGTCCTACCGGTTGCGAATATGGTCGATCATCTTTTGTACATTTTCCACCGGCGTTGGTGGGGTAATGCCATGTCCGAGATTGAAGATATGAGGGCGATCATGGAACGCGTCAAGGATGTGATCAATATCCCGAAACATTTCGTTGCCGGCATTCAGCAAGCTTAATGGATCAAGGTTGCCTTGAACCGGCATTTTTGCGGGCAAATTTTGCCCTGCCCATACTGGATCAACCCCGTGGTCAAGACCAATCCCGTCAACGCCGCTTTCAGCTGCATAGCGTATCAAACCTTCCCCAATACCCTTTGCAAAGCCGAGGACCGGCTGGTTATGTCCATTTTTACGAACGCCCTCAACAATAACACGCGCCGGTTTAGTGACAAGCCAATCACGCTGCGCTGCTGGAACCGCACTTGCCCAACTGTCGAAAAGCATCAGTGTTTGCGCGCCTGATTGCGCCTGAAGCGATAAAAATGAAATCGTGGCTTCGACCAAAATCTCTAATAGACCATCCAAAGCTTTCGCATTTTGCCATGCCCATTGCCGCGCTTTAGAAAAATCACGCGATGTGCCACCTTCGGACATATAGGTGATTAGTGTCCAGGGTGCCCCAGCGAAACCAATTAATGTTGTCTCAGGCGGTAAAGCTGCACGTGTCAAAGTCAATGCTTGTCCAACAGGCGCCAATTTCTGGCTCAGGCCATCAAGGCAAGATGCATCAATATCATCAGGCATTTCCATTGCGTCAAGCAAAGGTCCAACACCGGTTTTGAATCTGACATTACGATTCATCGCCCATGGAATCATCAGAATATCTGAAAATATAATCGCTGCATCGAACCCATAACGAGCAATAGGCTGTAGGGTGACAGCTGATGCCTGTTCAGGATTAAGACAAAACGAAATAAAATCTTTCTGGCTTGCGCGTATCTTTCGATATTCTTCGAGATAGCGGCCAGCTTGACGCATCATCCAGATAGGTGTTGTGCGTGATTTTGCGCCTTTAAGGGTCGAAAGGAATAACTGATTGGTCATTCTGTTCTCTAACATTATATATATATTAAAAAAAGGTTGTTGTTTTAGTAGTGCCTGTGTGTAACTACATCTTCGCTGTTATTCAATTGTTATCCACAGTTTTATCCCGATCATTTTTGGCTTTATTGCGCAGTCTTTCAATGGTTTGGCCGTTTATCCACTCAATAATCAAGTGGCATAGGTAAATTTATCCCGATATGTATGAATCCTGTGGAATTGTGCGTTACCGCGATTGGTTGGTAATTTTTTAAAAACAATCCCCAGTGAGCTACCACTTACGCACAATCTTATTAACCGGTTTTGAACGTTAAAATAGCCTCCTGCATAATCGCAAGATTACCAGCCCTACAGCAATGTAAGTGATGACAAATTGATGATTTCTGGCTACATCTTGTAAGGTAATGCCAGAACAAACGCTGCATATTCATCTTGTTTCAGATTCAACCGGCGAAACGGTTCATCAGGTGGCGCGTGCTTGTCTTGCACAATTTGCCGATGTCAAAACAATCGAACATGTCTGGACCTTGGTGCGCACGCCAGCGCATCTAGAGGCGCTTTTCGAAGGTCTGAATCGTAATCCGGGCATTTTGCTGATGAGTATCATTGATCAGAATCTACGTTCCAATATTGAAAAAACCTGCCGCAGCACGGGCGTTCCCGCCGTTTCGGTTCTTGATCCGGTGGTGAATATGCTGACCACTGTTCTTGGACAGGCGATGACCAATCTGCCCGGTGGCCAGCGCCGTCTCGATACGGCCTATTTTGCGCGCATGGCAGCTGTTGATTTTGCCGTCAGCCATGATGATGGCATGAATATGGGAAATTTAAAAAAAGCCGATATGCTGATTGTTGGCATTTCGCGCACCTCGAAAACACCAACGTCAATGTATCTCGCACATCGTGGCTATAAGGTTGCCAATTACGCGCTTGTCCCAAAAGTACCGTTTCCAAAGCATTATGTTGATGGGTTGGATCTATTTGTTGTTGGGCTGACAAATGACCCAAAACGGCTTAGCCAGATTCGCCGCACACGGCAGGCAGCGATGCAGGACAACGCCAATGAAGATTACGCCGATATTGACCAAATCACTGACGAAGTGCGCAATGCAAGGCGGCTTTTTGCCAGTAATGGCTGGCCGGTGATTGATGTCACCCGACGATCGGTCGAAGAAACTGCCGCGGCAATTTTGCAATATTATACAAAATGGACCGAGGCCCGATCATGACACTTGCTGCTTTTACGCAATTACCGGCTGGTGATCTGGTGCTGGCATCGGCCAGCAGCATTCGCGCCAAAATTCTGCATGATGCGGGTCTTGGCTATCGTTGCTATCCGGTTGCGATTGATGAAGAGTCGGTTCGCGCCTCGGCACTTGCCGAGGCAGTTCCGGTTGGCGATATCGCCATTATGCTTGCCGAAATGAAGGCCGCCGCTGCGGTGCAGCGTCTGGCGTTTGAAACCGACCCATCGCCAGCTTTTGTCTTGGGCTGTGACCAGATATTGGCTTGCGATGAGGTGATTTACAGCAAACCGCATGATCGCGCCATGGCCAAGGCGCAGCTAATGGCTTTGTCAGGCAAAACACATCAATTATTCAGTGCTGCTGTGCTGTATCGCAACGGCGCCCGGATTTGGCATCATCTGGCGATTGCCAAAAACACCATGCGCCGGCTTGATGAGGATTTTATTGAATCCTATCTCGATCGGCTTGGTGCAGCCGCTTTCACCTCACCAGCAAGCTATCAAATTGAAAGTCTTGGCGCGCACTTATTATCGCGGATCGATGGCTGTCATTTTTCCATTCTTGGGCTTCCGCTTCTCGAATTGCTTGGCATTTTGCGCGAACATGGCCTGAAACCAGCGACAAGCCGCCGATGAAGATCATTGGTCTAACAGGCTCGATTGCCGCAGGGAAATCAACAGTTACTGGCTGGATTAGCGATCTTGGCATTGCCATTCACGATGCTGATGCGGCGGTTCATGAATTGTTGTTGCCGCATGGGGCCGCGGTTGCTGCGATTTTGGCTGAATTCGAAACTGATTTAGTTGGCCATGATATTGGCAATTTGGAAAAAGGTATTAACCGGCAAGCACTTGGCAATTATGTTTTTGCTAGGCCGCAGGCACGAAAACAGCTTGAATCGATTTTGCATCCGCTTGTGCGCCAGCACCGTGATGCGTTTTTGGACAAGCATCGTGCCATTGCCGCACCAGCGGTTGTTTTGGATGTGCCTTTGTTGTTTGAAACTGGCAGCGATGCTATTTGTGATCATATCATCGTGGTTTATGCCAGTGCGGCAACAACGGCCAAACGCGCTTTGGCCCGCGCCGGTATGACGCCAGCCAAGTTTGCGGCGATTTTGGCGTCACAAATGCCCGTCGATGCGAAAAAAAAGCGGGCTGATCTCTGTCTTGATTCAGATCTTCAACCCGAAGCGACTCGGCAAGGCTTAATCAAATGGCTTGCCGCGATGCATGTGCCTATGATCGGCAGTGACCAGGCCCAATCCTAGCCCGCAGAAAGTGATAAATTATGCGTGAAATTGCTCTTGATACCGAAACCACCGGCATTAGCCCGCGTGACGGGCATCGTATTATTGAAATTGGCGCTTTGGAATTGATGCATCATTTGCCAACAGGCCGTAAATTGCATCTTTATATCAATCCTGAACGCGAAATTGATGATGGCGCGGTTGCGGTTCATGGCATTACCAACGATTTTCTGGCGGATAAACCCGTTTTTGTCGATATTGTTGATGAATTTTTGGCCTTTGTTGGTGATGATCCGATGGTCATCCATAATGCCAGCTTTGATATGGGTTTTCTCAATGCTGAACTGAAACGGCTTGACCGGCCAGTTCTGCCAATGGCGCAATCAATTGATACATTGTTGATGGCACGCAAGAAATTTCCCGGCGCGCAGGCCAATCTGAATGCGCTATGTCGCCGATTCGAAATTGACAATAGCCATCGTGACCTTCACGGTGCATTGGTTGATGCCGATCTGTTGGCAGCGGTCTATATTGAATTGCTAGGGGGGCGGCAACCGGGTTTGTCGCTGGATTCAGATAGTCAGACCCAAGCTGGCGATCAGGGTGCGCCAAACAGCACTGATCCCGATCCAAGCTTTCATCTTGATGCCAAACCAATCCGGCCCATTCGGGCGCATGCGCCAACTGCTGAAGAGTTGAAGGCGCACGCAAAATTTTTGGAAGAGTTAAAAAACCCGATCTGGCAAAATGACGCTTAGCTTGATTGGCGATGCTTAGCCCAATCGGGACATAATTTTAATTATTGGTTTGCGCGGCTGCCTGCTGCGCCAGATTATGCTGATAAACAGCAACAAAATCGACCGGCTGGATATTCAAAGGCATAAAGCCGCCATCGCGGGTGCAATCTGAAATAATGGCGCGCGCGAAGGGGAATAACAGGCGCGGGGCTTCAATCATGATCAAAGCGTTGATTTCATCATTTGGTGTGCCTTGTGGCGAGACCAGACCAGCATAAGTCAGATCGACCAAAAATAAGGCGGTGTCATTTGCGGTGGCTTTGGCCGCCAGATTCAATGTCACTTCATATTGATTATCGCCAAGAAGCTGGGCACCAACATTAACGGTGATTTCAACATCAGGCTGGTTTGCGCCTTCGATGAGAACGCGCGGCGCGTTCGGATTTTCAAAAGACAAATCCTTGATATATTGCGCGTGAACAACAATCTGGCGGGCGGTATTTGCGTCATCACCGGACGGCTGTGTGCTGCCACTATCGGCGGCGGCGGGTTTTTTGGATTTTTTGGTATCTTTGGCCATAATTAACTCCGGATTGGCTTTGCACATATTGACCAAATCTATGATCAAATTGCGCGTATTAAATTCAACTCAGCTACTAGCATAGATAACCGCTTTAAAACAACCACGACAAAAAGGACGCGCAAACCCCTATCTTGCCATATCATTGCAAGATAAATGGGCGTGGACATTTGTTTCAGGATTTAAGGTTTAGGGCTTGCGGCCTTTTTTGTCACCAATCTGGTGATCTCGATCCGGTCGTTCTTCAAATTCACCTTCGATGATATCATCATCACCCCTTGTTTTATGCTGTTGCTTGGTAAAGGGGTTATGCCGGTAGCCAGCGGCACCTGATGCCGGATTGCCTGATGCAGCATTGCCAAAAGATGCACCGCCAAAATTGGTGAAGCCGGTAAAGCGTTTGTTTTTGGCCATCCATTGTAGCAAATAGACACCAGTAAGCGTGCGAACCCCGGGTATAAACAACAAAAGCCCGATTCCATCGGTGACATAGCCTGGGATCAGCATTAATGCACCGCCAACAACCATAGAAATACTATCAGCGATTGAGGTGACCGGGGCACGTCCCTTGGCGAGATCAGCTTGAATCCGGCTTAAAACCGATAGCCCCTGACGTTTGAGAAGTGCAATGCCAAAAATTGCCGTTACAAAAACTCCCAAAAGCGTTAACAAACCGCCAATTTCGCTGCCAATATAAATAAAGGCGGACATTTCGGCCCATCCCCATATTAGCAGGCCAAGAATAATGATTAGTCCCATTTTACCGATCCCTTAGGTGGTTTTTGGTAATTTTTGACGACAATTTCCGGCTGCATCTGGATTTAATACCCTACATATGCCATTTATATTATGACGGCATTGGCAAAAGACTCAATGGTGTTAAATAATGCCAATATAAAACCTTAGATGGGGGCTCAGTTGCAATTCATAGATATTATCATTTTTGCCGTTATCGCTGTTCTTTTGGTGCTGCGCCTTCGGTCGGTGCTTGGCCAGCGCACAGGCTATGAACAGCCGCAGGATGAAAGCCGCGCAAATCGGTTTGAAGACACCGAAAATGATAATGAACCTATTCCACTGCATCCCAAGGCTGCGGACAAAGCACCGGTTGCGCTTCACGGGCTTGATGCGATGCGCAAGATTGATCGCAGCTTTAATGAAAAGCAGTTTCTTGAAGGTGCCAACGCCGCTTTTGAAATGATTTTGACCGCCTATGCCGAAGGCGATCTCACCACGCTGAAACGGCTACTGGCCTATAATCTTTTGCAAAGCTTTACCGCATCGATCCAAGCGCGGGCAAAGGCTAAAGAAAGCCTTGTCATTACTTTGGATGACATTCGCGAAGCCAGCATCTTAAATATTTCAATTATTGATCAGCTTGCCAGCATCACTGTGCATTTTCATTCGGTGCAAACACGCATTGCCAAGGATGAAAATGATGAGGTGATTGAGGCAGATGAATCAGGCGCGCGTGAATTTACCGATATTTGGACATTTGAACGCGATTTGACCTTGTCTGATCCAAACTGGAAACTGGTCGAGACAGAGTCCGAGTCCGCCGAAGACTGATTGAGGCCCAACATGCCCAAGAAACGCATTATCAAATCAAACGATGATACGGTTTTATGGCAACGGGTGATCACCGAGGTTACACCGCTAAAATCGACCATTGAATTGGCTGAATTTGCCGCGATTTTTGCGCAATCCGATCATTTGGCACAACCTTTGGTAAAACCCTCTGGTCGACCGCAGAAACTGCCAGCCAAACCTGCACGACCGCCGATTGCTGCACCATCATTAGCACCAGCCAAAAAAGCCAATCCGGTTGATTTGCGTCAAGGCGAACGGGCCGGTATTGATGGCCGTACCCAGCGGCGGCTTTTTCGGGGTGATGTGCCAGTTGACCGACGGCTTGATCTGCATGGCCTAACTGCGGCACGCGCTGAGAGCCGGTTAGCGCAATTTATCGAAACGGCAGCGCGCGATGGATGCCGCTGCGTTCTTGTCATCACTGGCAAAGGGGCGGGTATTCTTCGCGGTCATGTTCCCGATTGGTTAAAACGCCAGCCTTTATCGCCGCATGTTCTGGCCTTGGCCGAGGCACGTCCGCATGATGGCGGCAGCGGTGCGCTATATGTGTTATTGCGCCGCCAACGGAACCGATAGCGATGACGCCCTTTGGCTTGAAAATGCGCGAATGGCGACGCCAGAAAAACCTGACCCAGCAACAGCAAGCCGAATTTTTAGGCGTTTCTAAAGCCTATATATCAGCGCTTGAAACTGGTGCGCGTGGTCAGCCATCGCCAGTTGTTGTCGATCAGATATGTGTTTGGCTTGGGCTGATCTGGGACGATGCTGAAGAATTGAAACGGCTGGCCAACCTGTCGCACCCAAAACCATCAATTGATGTTCGCAATCAAACCGCCGAGGCGGTGTATCTTGCCAATCTTTTGGCGCAGAATATCAACCGGCTGTCAGCAAGTGAATGCCAGCGATTCATTGATGAAATTGAACGGCTCACCGCATCCTAGTTCGATTTTGTGATGGCTCACAAAACTGTGAATAGGCGTCAATTGGTGAAAAATCTTTTTTGTGCTAGAACAACGTAGTTGACCTTATGAATTTTGTGCCTATTTTCCCCTATTGCCGTCGGCGGTATTTCATAGCCCAAAGCGACCGTGCCTGTGCTGCGCCTCGTTGGCTTGCTAAAAAGGAAAGACAAATGACACCCGAGATTCTTCGTGATCATATTGCCAAATTGTCTGTCGAAACGGTGGATCAGTTAACCGAACGCGATATTCATGAATTGAGTGATGCGGCCGAAGTGGCAATTCTTGCCGGTGGTGGTTTTGGCTGGTTGTTGCCGCCACCAAAATCGGTGATGGAAGATTACTGGCGTGGGGTGCAGATGATCCCCGACCGGCATTTGATCTTGGCACGTCTCGATAAGGTGATTGCTGGCAGCTGTCAGATTGTGCGCCCGCCAAAAAACAACGAAGCCCAGAAATTTGCCTGCCAACTGACAACATTTTTTGTTGCGCCTTGGGCGCGTGGTCATGGCCTTGCACAAATGATTGTTGCCGAGGCAGAAGCGCTGGCAAAATCTGAAGGGTTTTTGATGATCAATCTTGATGTCCGCGCAACGCAGGATCGCGCCATTCAGTCATTTGAGGCACGCAATTTCAAACGCTATGCGACAAATGATCATTACGCCAAGGTCGATGGTGCCTATGTTCCGGGATATTATTATCATAAAGAGCTGTAACCATGACCTATGACAGCAATAATATTTTCGCCAAAATCCTGCGCGGCGAAATTCCGTGCAAGAAAATCGACGAAGATGAACATACCCTTAGCTTTGCTGATATCAACCCGCAGGCACCTGTTCATATTCTGGTGATTCCAAAAGGTGCTTATTGTGACTGGGCCGATTTTGCGGCGACTGCCAGCGCCGTTGAAATGGCCGCCTTTACCAAAGCCATTCATCGTGTTGCCGAATTAACCGGCATCAGCAAAACCGGCTATCGAGTGATTTCCAATACCGGTTTGGACAGTCATCAAGAAGTGCCACATCTGCATATGCATGTTCTTGGCGGTGCGCCTGTTGGGCCATTGGTTTTGGCAAAATCCTAGCTCTAGGCGATGGCTAAATCATGGGGTTTTATTTCTTGATGAACTGGCTGGATTTCCGCGCGTTGTTCTCGATTCGCTTCGCCAACCGCTTGAAATCGACTCAATTGTCGTTGCCCGCGCCAACCATCATGTCACCTATCCGGCGCGGTTTCAGCTTGTTGCGGCAATGGATCCCTGTCGCTATGGCTATTTTGGCGATCCAGCGCGTGCCTGTAGTGGGGCACCAGCCTGCGGCGCAAGATCTGCTTCGAACAGCAATGGATCAGGCGAATCTATCCGCGCGCGCCTATCATAAAATCATGCGGGTTTCGCGCACGATTGCCGATCTTGCTGGTGATGACAGGGTTGGCCGCGCCGCGCTTGCCGAAGCCTTGGCTTATCGGGCGATGCCGTTGCTTGCATAGGTTGGGTGTTTGCGTTCAATCGCATCCCATGTTAGTGCCGCAATATCAATGCCCGATAGATGCTGGATTTCGCGAATGCCGGTTGGCGAGGTTACATTGATTTCAGTCATGTAATCGCCAATGATATCAATGCCGACAAACAATAAGCCCCGACGGCGTAATTCGGGGCCAATGGCGGCGCAGATTGCCAGATCACGATTGGTCAATTCGGTTTTGGCCGCGCTGCCACCAACATGGAAATTTGACCGAGCCTCGCCTTCATTGGGAATCCGGTTGACGGCGCCAACAGCTTCACCATCAACCAGAATGACGCGCTTATCACCATCACGAACTGAAGGAAGGTAGGCCTGAACCATGACTAGTTCGCGGCTGGCACCAAAAAACATTTCCAGAAGCGAGCTTAAATTCTGATCATTTGGCTGCAATCGGAAAACGCCAGCACCACCATTGCCAAACAGCGGCTTAATGATGATGTCTTTATGCTTCCGGCGAAATGCCATAATTGTTTCCGGATCACGGCTGATCAATGTTGCTGGCATCAAATCGGGATAAAGCGTGACAAGCAGCTTTTCCGGTGCGTTTCGGACTTCGGCCGGATTATTGACAACCATGGTTTGCGGGCCAAGCATTTCCAGCAAATGTGTTGCGGTGATATAGGCCATATCGAATGGCGGATCTTGGCGCATCAAAATAACGTCAAATTCCTGCAATGGCCGTGTTTCGATTGCGCCGGTTTTAAAATGCGCGCCAGCCTGATCATAAAAGACGACATCCTGCCCGCGGGCGGTAATGCTACCCTCATTCAGGCTTAGCTTGTCAGCTGTATAATACCAAAGGCTATGGCCGCGTTTTTGCGCTTCAAGCCCAAGTGCAAAAGTTGTGTCTCCGCCGATCTCAAGCGTTTCGACCGGATCCATCTGAATGGCAATTGAAAGACTCATCGAATGAATTACAGCCGCTGGTCGGTTTGCAGGATGATGTAATTAATTACCTGCTGGGTAAAGCGAACATCACGCGCATGCGCGACCACACGGTTCATTTCATCAGCATTTGCTGCAACACCTGACAGATAGATTGTGCCATTGACAACATCAATGCTGAAATTCAGTGACGAAATATTGCTGTCGGTGATGAGCTTGGTGCGCAAGGTCGCGCTTGCGGCAAGATCTTTGGCAATATCCTTGATCGAGGATGAATCAGTAACCTGCAATTCATTGACCACCTCGCGAACCCCGCGAACTTCCCATGTCAATTTTGTTGCCAATATTTTTTCTTCAGGTGTTTTTACCTTGCCGGTTAATAGAACCGCCCCATCATTCACTGAAACATCAACTGCGGTTACAAGCGAAAAGTTGCTTTTGAAAAATCTTTCGGTCAGCTTGGCACGGATTTGGGTATCAGCGACCGATGTGGAAAACCCTTTTTCGGTTGTCGAGGCAGCAACGGCAACCGTTCCAACGCCAATAACGGCGCTGGCGCATCCTGAAAGGCCAACGCTTGCAAGCAAGAGAAAAATGACGTTTGGCACGAAACGCGCCCGACGAACAGCTGGCATATGTGCATTCCTAATCGCTTGAGTTTTGATGTCCCTAATGTGACGCTTTGCGAATCATCGGTCAAGGTCATTTGCAGCAAATCACCCTGCATTATGAATATGGGTAATCTTGCCAGTCCTAAAGTTTTGTCCAGCTTGAATGATGATGAAATCAAATTGGCAATCAAAAGTTGTGAATGTCGGATTCTTGGCAAGGAATAATGATGCCACTTTGGTGATGCGCTGTTGCTGTCATCACGCTATTTGGCTAGCGATCAACTTTCCTTGTCAAGATCAATGGCCAGTGAATAGATGATTTTCCGCGATTGGCCGGAAATCTGGCTAACCGTCTGCACCGCATCACGAAGGCTTGTGGCCTGCATTTCTTCGCGCAGCATTGCGGTTAATTTGGCGGTGTCAAATGTATCATCGCTTGCCGTCATGCCGCTAACCAGAATGACAATTTCGCCTTTGGGTGGTGCGGCTTGTTGATAAAATTCGGCAAGCAGCGCCAGCGTGTCGCGGTGATAGGATTCATGCAATTTGGTTAATTCGCGGGCAATGACGGCCAGCCGATCACCAAATATTTCATGCATCATTTGTAAGCTGGCACCAAGACGGCGCGGTGAGTCAAACCAGATGCTTGTGACGCTAAGATTGGCAAATTCACGAAAGGCCGTTTTTGCGGCTTTCTGACTATGTGGCACAAATCCGGCAAATATAAACCGATCGCTTGGCAGGCCTGCGGCAGCCAGACCAGCCAGAACTGCGCTTGGTCCGGGGATTGCCGTGACCGAAATCCCCGCATCATGGCAAGCGGCAACAAGCTTGTATCCCGGGTCGGAAACAAGCGGCGTGCCAGCATCGCTCACTAGTGCAACCATCTTGCCGTTTTGCAAGGCGTCAAGCAGCTTTGGCCGCATGGTTTTGCCATTGTGATCATGATAGGGCATGAATTTTGCCGCTGTACGCAAACCGGTTAGCGTCAATAATTTGCGTGTCATTCTGGTATCTTCACAGGCCAGAATATCGGCTTTTTGCAGCCATTCTGCCGCGCGCGGCGATAAATCACCAAGATTGCCAATCGGTGTTGCGATGACCACCAATTGTCCCGCGCTTTGCGTCATGATTTTGGCCGCCTGAATTGCATGGATAAGACCGTCAGTATAGGGTGATGGCAAGATACCTCACAAGTGCATAATGCAAGGCGATCATGGTTTGATTGGGAATGATGCTGGGTCGAAATTTGCAACAATGACAAGCTTGGTTAGAGCTGTCATGGTAAAATGTGTCCAAGCCCGGGGCATATTTTGAGGAATTGCGGCTGAAATTTCTATGAAAGCTGAACAAAAAAATGCCAAAATTTGGTAGGATATTATGAATATGCGAAATATGTTTGAAAATAAACGGTCAAACCAATCAGGCCAAAGCTTGATTAAGGATTGTTATTTTTGCTGGCGGCAGACCAGAGGGTTGATTGCGGCTGTCACGATGATTGCACTTGCTGGCTGCCAACCGGCCACCACGCCGTCATCATCGATTCGGGCCATATCAAAAACAGCCTTGTCATCACAAACGCAACAAAGCTCATCCATACCAAAACTTCCCGCATCATCTGGGTCATCAAACCAGGCCAGATCAAACATCAATCGAACCGCACCAGATATATCGTCGACAGAAAAATCTCTAGATGTCAAAAAACCTGATCAGGACAGCACAACCGATCTTGCCGCGGCAAATGCGATTATGGATTCGATCATCTGGCAATTTCAGACCGATGATAAAGTGATTGAAACCACTGAACCAGCGATACCAATTGGCGCTGATCCATCGCTAAGTGATGATGCGCTTGATGCGGCCTTTGCGCTTTTATCAAGCCGGATTCGGCCGCAAAGCTTTGAGCCGGTTTTTGAGATGCCGCCAAAAGGTGATGGGGTTATTCGTGTTGGGCTTTTGGTGCCGTTAAGTGGTGAATATGCAGCGCTTGGTATGGAAATCCGGCGAAGCGTTGAAATGGCCTTATTCAAAATCAACAATCCCAAGATCGAGATTTTATTTCTCGACACAAAGGGTGGTGAAACTGCTGGCAACGCGGCAATAACTGGCTTGAATGGTGATGTTGATATTTTCATTGGCCCGCTTTTCACCGATGCGGTGACGCAAGCGCGCGCTGTCACCGATCAGCTTCGCGATGGTCGCGCGCGGCCACCAATGCTATTGCTGTCAAATAATGTCGATGTTGCCGGTGCCGATCGCTGGTTGATGGGTTATCTTCCTGAACAGCAGCTTGATGGTTTGCTTGGTCATGCAGTCAGCGCGGGCAAACGCCGCTTTGCCCTGATTGCGCAAGATTCGCTTTTTGGGCAACGTCTATTGACACATGCAAGCCAACGTTTGGCCGATTTTGGGTTAACGCCTGAAGCGGTTCGCGTGCTAAGTGATGATGAACTTGCCGATGAAACCAATCTGAAAAATGCCATTCGAACTTTTACCCGCTATACCGCGCCAATTGATGAAACGCCACTTGCTGACAGCCCGTTTGATGCGGTGATTTTTGCTGGTGATCCGGCTTTTGCGCTTCGCACTGCGCCGGTCCTTGCCTTTTATGATGTTGGGCCGGATCGAGCGCTTTATCTTGGCAACGCCTTATGGAATCAGCGTCAGCTTTTGGTTGAACCATCGCTTCAAGGCGGGGTATTTTCAACACGGCCAAGCAATCTTGATGCGCGTTTTGATGCTGACTGGACTGAAATCTGGGCAGAACCGGCCGGCCAGTTGGCGCGGGTGGGGTTTGATGCGATGGCGCTTGTCGCGGCTTTGGCACAATCAAATCATAGCGATTGGTCAAAACAGCTTGTGAGCAATAGCGGGTTTCAAGGCTATAGCGGGGCGTTTCGCCTGCTGCCAAATGGCCGCAATATCCGTAGTTTTGAATTGCGCAAAATCAATAAGGGCGAGGCCAAGATCATTCGTCCGGCACCAAACAAAATTTAATCGTCAAAATTGCTGCTGGCTTAGTTAGGGAACCGTATTGCTGGTTTGGCTAGCGCAGAATTGTCGATAAAATATGATTTAACCGCAGCCGCCCATCATCACTGGCGATTAATCTGTATTGATTTGGCATGCGCCGAAGCCAGCCAGCCGCAATCGCCTGTTCAACGCCATCACCATCAAGCCAGTCATCACATGGTCCACAAAGATTTTTGATCACGCCAAGGTCAATACCGTTTGTCAGGCGAAGCCCCATCATCACTATTTCGCTTGCCCAATCAGCCGGCGAGTCAATTTGCGTCTCGTCGATGCCATGGCCTTTTGCCGCCACCGCATCTAACCATCCTGCCGGACTGCGTCTTGTCACCGTTGCGTTGCGGGTCGCAAGGTTTTCGGCTGGATCAAATAATGCAAACCGGCCATGCGCACCGGGCCCGACACCAAGCCAGTCACCCGCCCGCCAATAGGTTAGATTATGCTGGCATTCCTGACCGGGCGCTGCATGATTGGAAATTTCATAGGCTGGCAAGCCAGCGGCATGGGTCATTTGCTGCGTCATTTCATAAAGATCGGCAGCGCGGTCATTATCAAGCGCCATCACCTCACCGCGCCGCTGTCTTGTGTGAAAAACGGTTCCAGCTTCGATCGTCAATTGATATAAAGATAAATGCCCAAGCCCAAGCGACAAGGCCTGTCCAAGCATGGCTTGCCATGCTTTCGGGCTTTGATCGGGAAGCGCATAAATTAAATCAATCGAGACGCGGTCAAAGGCCTTTTTGACCTTATCAAGCGCGTGTAGCGCATCGGCCGCCGAATGTTCACGGCCGAGAAATTTTAAACTGGCATCATCAAGCGATTGCACTCCCATTGAAACCCGGTTTACGCCGGCTTTTTGAAATCCCAGCATGGCGTCTGCTTCAACTGAGGTTGGGTTGGCCTCGGCGGTGATTTCGATATCATTGGTAAAGCCAAATAAATCTTCGGCATGGCGGATCAATCTTTCAACCAATATAGGCGGCATTAATGATGGCGTGCCGCCGCCAAAAAACAGGCTTGATAGCGGCGGGCGTGATGGCATCAGGGACGCCATATGCGCCATTTCGGTGCATAAGGCATCGCCAAAAATCTTGCTATCGACATCATTGCTGACATGCGAATTGAAATCGCAATAGGGGCATTTGGCGCGGCAGAAAGGCCAATGAAGATAAAGCGCAAAAGGCCGGCTGGCCTGATCAAAAACCATTGATTTTCTGTTACCGGCCATCGGCTTTGCCAAAACAGCGTGCCAGCAATTGCGCAAATGCATCGGCGCGATGGCTAATGGCATGTTTGGCATCAGGGTTCATTTCGCCAAAGCTGATCGTGTGACCATCGGGTTGAAAAATCGGATCATAGCCAAATCCCATTGTGCCGCGCGCCGGAAATATAAGCCGGCCTTTCACTTTGCCTTCGACGCAAACCTCATCCCCATCTGGCCAGATAATCGCAAGCGCACAAATAAATTCGGCGCTGTGATCGCCGCTGCCGGTTTTTGCAAGCGCTGCCTCGACAGCATCCATGGCAAGGGTGAAATCACGATCCGGTCCGGCCCAGCGTGCCGAATAGATCCCCGGGGCGCCATCAAGGGCCATCACCGCCAAACCCGAATCATCGGCAAGTGCTGGCTTGCCCGACGCCATGGCCGCTTCGCGCGCCTTTAAAAGCGCATTGCCGGTAAAGCTGGTTTCGGTTTCATCAGGTTCAGCAAGACCAAGATCGGCAGCCGATAAAATATCAATATCAAAACCGGCAAATAGCGTACCAATTTCGCGCATCTTGCCAGCATTATGCGTGGCAATGACAAGCGTATCTTCGGTAAATTGGCGATCGGCCATGATCGGATCTTTCATCTTGGTTAGGGCTTTTTAAAGGCCGGCATCTTGAACCGCACGGCGTTGCAGATCAAACAGGCTGTTGCAGCCGGTTTCGGCTAAATCCAGCATTTCATTCAGGCTTGCCCGCGAAAATGGATGTTCTTCGCCGGTCGCCTGAATTTCAACAAGCTGGCCATCGGCGGTCAGAACGAAATTTGCGTCAATTTCGGCGGCGCTATCTTCGTCATAATCAAGATCCAGAACAGCTTGGCCTTGATAGATGCCGCATGAAATAGCGGCCACCTGACCGGTCAGCGGTGATTGCGTGATCGCGCCTGCCAAAAGCAATCTTTCGCAGGCAATCCGCAGCGCAACCCATGCGCCAGTGATGGCGGCTGTCCGCGTGCCGCCATCTGCTTGAATCACATCACAGTCAATTTTGATCTGGCGTTCGCCAAGCGCGCCAAGATTGGTAACAGCGCGAAGCGATCGTCCGATTAGACGTTGGATTTCGAGCGTGCGGCCACCTTGTTTGCCGCGTGCAGCTTCACGGTCGATGCGGCTATGGGTTGAACGTGGCAACATACCATATTCAGCGGTTACCCAGCCCTTGCCGCTATTGCGTAAAAATCCGGGGACGCGCTCGTCAATTGATGCTGTGCAGAGAACATGCGTATTGCCAAATTTGGCAAAGCATGATCCTTCGGCATGAAGCGAAACCGATGGTTCAAGTGAAACAGAGCGAAGCGCGTCAAGGGCGCGGCCGGAAGGGCGTGTCATGATAAATATCCTTTGTTGCAGCGTTCGAGCTGGTTAAAGCGATATGCCAGTGAAGTAAAGGGATAAGGTAATTTGCCGCATCTCTGTTTCTTCGATTGACCAAATGGCTTGGGCTATCCTAAATTTTCTTCATGACAGATGCCAGTGTAAAGGATTTAAAACCGCGCAGCATGGAAATTTTCCATGAGCTGGTCTCGGCCTATTTGGAAGATGGCTTGCCGGTTGGGTCAAGCCGGCTTGCCCGATCAGGCAAATTTGACTTTTCGCCCGCCTCGATTCGAAGCAAGATGAGCGATCTTGAAGATGCAGGACTTTTATTTGCGCCGCATACATCGGCTGGTCGTGTGCCAACCGAAACCGGCCTTCGGCTTTTTGTTGATGGGCTGATGGAATTTAACCGCGATATTCCGGCAGAGCAGCGCCAGTCGATTGACAGCGAATGTGCAGCGCGTGGAATCAGCCTTAACCAGCTTCTTGATAAAACCAGCAAAACCCTGTCAGGGCTGTCGAATTGTGCCAGTCTGGTTTTGTCGCCAAGCAGCGAAGCCGAGTTACAGCATTTTGAATTTGTCCCAATCGGCGTTGATCGGGCCTTGGCGGTTTTGGTGCGGTCGGACGGGCAGGTTGAAAACCGGTTGATTGATTTACCTGCCGGCGTGCCAGCGTTAGCGATGACGCGCGCGGCGAATTACATGAATGCCAAATTGAAAAATAACAGCATGATCTATGCAGCAAGCCTGATCCGCAGTGAAATTGCCCACCATAAGGCCGAACTTGACGAGCTGACCACCGCGCTTGTCGAACAGGGGCTTGGCATCTGGTCAGATGGTATCGGCGGTGATGATGCGGCGCTTATTTTGCGTGGGCAGGCCAATCTTCTTGATGATATTCAGGCGGCGGAAGGCCTTGCTGAAATTCGTGGACTTTTTGATGCGTTGGATGCGCGCGAAAATGCTCTTCGGCTTTTAGATGCAACACGCGATGGCGATGGGGTGAAAATTTTTATTGGCGCTGAAAACAATCTTTTTGCCAGCACTGGCTGTTCATTGGTGATTGCGCCTTATCGGAATAATGACCGGTCGATCATTGGGGCGATTGGCGTTCTTGGCCCACGCCATATGAATTACGCGCGGATTATCCCGATGGTTGATTATACAAGCAAGGCGATTGACCGCGTTTTGGGTCGTTAATGATCTATTCCCAGCGCGATGATTTATAGCGCGGTATAGAGCGATCTGACCCATCTTTGGATGCCGTCAAAAAATCGATCAATATTGTCTGTGTGGTCATCAAGGCCACTTTCAGCGTCACCAAAGAGGCGGGTTCCAATTGAAACCCGACCGCGTCGATGAAAAGCCTGATGCAAACGGCCAGAAGAATGCCGCGCCAGCCGGGTAACCGCCGCCAAGGGCGGGTTGGCAAGGGTGATGTGCAATTTGGGCAGATAAAGCGCAAAGGCGCGCAGGTTTGGTTCATGCGCGTGATCTCCATCATGGTCGCGAGGATGAAATGGCCGTTTCATGACAGGATAGTTTGGTATGGCTAATAAAACCTTAGCGCGATGGCGAAGACCGCCAATCTAGATTATTTTTGGGCAGGATTATTTTTGGGCTGGGATATTTTCGAAACCGGTTTTCTGACATGGCATTATTGAATCGGGCTTGCAACGGCAAAAACGCGCCGGTGATTGGTCGGTTATGTCCGGCTTGTGGTTTTGCGCGCTGCTTTTTTGGCGGCAGGTTTTTTGGTGACAGCTTTTTTGGTGGCAGCTTTTTTTGCTAGGGTCTTTCTCGAAGCCGCCTTTTTTGCTGTAGTTTTTTTTGTGGCTGGCTTTTTTGCGGCTGCTTTTCGCGTTGCTGGTTTGGCTTCGATGACTTGGCTTCTTAACGAGTCGGCCTTGGCAGGACCCTTTGGCGGTGTCGTTGTCAGCAATTCATACAGCGATTCAGAGACAGCGTGACGAACCATTTGCGGCAATTCATTTGCTAGAACATTGCGAACCGCACTGCCAACCTCGGTGATTAAATCATGGCGAAGCTGGTCTGACATGATTTGCGGCTGTTGATTGATAATTTGGGTTTTCGGAGCTTTGCCAGCCCGATCAATGGCGGCGGCAATTTCGGCCATTGTGGCGTTGGAAAGCGATGCATCATCGGCATTTTCCGATGGGTCGGTCTTACCAACAATATTGACCGCTGGTGGTGGTGCCTGACTTGGCAAGACCGTTAATGCTGGTTTTTCGGTTTGGGCATCAGCAGCCTGATCAGGTTTTTGTTCGCGCGCCATTGCTGGTGGGGCGGTTGATTTGATCACCGCCATCATTGGCGTGCCATTTTTGATAACGGCCTCGGCTTCGTCGCACAGCGCTTCGATTGATTTCCAGATTTGTGCATTTTGCATAGCGGGCGTGTCCAACCATTATTTGGCCAAAGTGGTTACCATACTCGTTTCACGCCTGATGGTTATGCTGACGTGATTCTAATAACGAGGATTTAATGTCTCATAAGTCAGCAAAAGAAACAATATCTTGTCAGGATCCATCAAATCTCGTTATCGCTATCTATGGCTTTGACGTGATTCAATATCGGATCATGGCAAAAAGATATATTTTTGCTTTTTACTCTTGGCGAAGCCGCCAAGGATCACTAGATAAAGCTGGCGTTCCGTAATGGAAGCGAAAAGGAAACAAAGATGACTGACCAAAATACCACCAATGATGAAGCGGCCCAAGACCCGATCGCCGAAACTGGCGCGCAGGATCTGGCCGGATCAGACAAGGCTGCCACTGATGGCGCTATGGATGATATTCTGAATGACGTGCTTGCCGCCGCTTGTGCCGAAACTGCTGGCGCCGAAATCAAGGGTGATGCTGAAGCGCAAGACCCGTTAACAGCCATGATTACTGAACGCGATCAATTGAAAGACCAGCTATTGCGGGCCTTAGCCGATACGGAAAATATGCGCCGCCGAAGCGAGCGCGAAGCCGCCAATGTTCGGAAATATGGCCATACACCATTTGCGCGTGATCTTGTTGGTGCCATTGATAATCTGGCGCGTGTTGTCGAATCAGCGCCAGAAAATCTTGATCAAGCCGATGAAACCGTGAAATCGCTGATCACCGGTATCCAGCTTAGCTGGACCGAGCTGCAATCAGTTATTGAAAAACATGGTATTAAGCGCGTTGAACCGCTTGGCGAAAAATTTGACTATAATTTGCATCAGGCAATGTTTGAAGTGCCAACCAATGACCAGCCAAGCGGCATGGTTCTTGAGGTTGTCCAGCATGGCTATGTTCTTCATGACCGGCTGTTGCGTCCGGCCATGGTTGGGGTTTCAAAAACAGCTGATGCGGCTGGTGCGACCAGCAATGACCAATCGAAAACCGATGAATAGATAGAAAATAAGACCCAGAATTAACGCATGATTTTGGTGAAGAAAGACGAAACTAAAGACGAACAAATGGGGGTGGATAGGGATTAGCTGCAATCGTGGCAATGATCCATTTTGACAGTGTTTACTGTTTGATGACCCCCCTCTTGTAACCGAAATAATAAGTCCTATATGAACGATAGATAGTTGAACAGCAATGATAAAACCGGCAAGCCAAAGGCCGGTTACGCTCCGCCTTACGGGAGCGGAATGTCTTAAAGGGCTACTCAATCAACGTCACCCCAATAGGTAAGACAGTGAGTGGTCAGGGAAAGGAGCTTTAGATATGGCGAAGGTTATTGGTATTGATTTGGGAACAACAAATTCCTGTGTTGCCGTTATGGACGGATCCGAGCCTCGGGTGATTGAAAACGCCGAAGGCGCACGAACCACACCATCAATGGTGGCCTTTGCAAATGGTGAGCGTCTGGTAGGTCAGGCCGCAAAACGCCAAGGCGTCACAAACGCGGAAAATACACTTTTTGCGATTAAACGTTTAATTGGCCGCCGGTTCAAGGATAAATCCACAAAGGCATTTACCGACCTGGTGCCATTTGAACTTGTTGGCGCCAAAAACGGTGATGCTTGGGTAAAGGTTGAGGGTGAAGAATACTCGCCAAGCCAGATTTCTAGCTTTGTGCTTCGTAAGCTGAAAGAAGATGCTGAGGCCTATCTTGGCGAGACGGTTACACAAGCGGTGATCACGGTTCCGGCCTATTTCAATGACGCCCAGCGTCAGGCCACCAAAGATGCTGGCAAAATTGCCGGTCTTGAAGTGTTGCGGATTATCAATGAGCCAACAGCCGCCGCGCTTGCTTATGGCCTTGACCGCAAGGAATCAGGCATTGTTGCGGTTTATGACCTTGGTGGTGGTACGTTTGACGTGTCGATCCTTGAGGTTGGCGATGGTGTTTTCGAGGTGAAATCAACCAATGGTGATACCTTCCTTGGTGGTGAAGATTTTGACCATGCCATCATTGAATTTCTGGCTGACTCATTCAAATCGAGTGATGGTATCGATCTTCGCGGTGATAAATTGGCTTTGCAGCGTCTCAAAGAGGCGGCTGAAAAAGCCAAGATTGAATTGTCATCTTCGATTCAGACTGATGTGAATTTGCCATTCATCACCGCCGATGCGACCGGCCCGAAACATTTGAATGTCAAATTGACCCGTGCCAAGCTTGAACAGCTTGTTAGCGGTTTGGTTGCCCGCACGATGGAGCCATGTAAAGCGGCATTGAAAGATGCTGGAATCAAAGCGTCAGAAATTGACGAAGTGATTCTTGTTGGTGGCATGACCCGCATGCCGAAAATCATCGAACAGGTCAAAGACTTTTTTGGTACCGAGCCGCATCGCGGCGTCAACCCGGATGAAGTTGTTGCATCCGGTGCGGCGATTCAGGCCGGCGTTCTGACAGGTGATGTAAAAGATGTGCTGTTGCTTGACGTTACGCCTTTGTCGCTTGGCATCGAAACGCTTGGCGGCGTATTTACCCGCCTGATCGATCGCAATACAACCATCCCAACAAAGAAAAGCCAGGTCTTTTCAACGGCTGATGACAATCAATCAGCGGTGACCATTTCGGTTTGTCAGGGTGAGCGCGAAATGGCTGCTGATAACAAGGCGCTCGGCCAGTTCAATCTTGAAGGCATTTCACCTGCCCCGCGCGGTGTGCCGCAGATTGAGGTGACGTTTGATATTGATGCCAACGGCATCGTAAAGGTCAGCGCGAAAGACAAGGCCACTGGCAAAGAACAGGAAATTCGGATTCAGGCATCGGGCGGATTGGACGATGGCGAAATCGAACGGATGGTTGCTGAAGCCGAGGCCAATGCCGAATCTGATAAAGAACGCCGTGCTGAAGTTGAAACCCGCAATCAGGGTGAAGCCTTGGTTCATGGTGCTGAAAAAGCCATTGATGATCTTGGCGACAAGGCCGACCCACAGGCAAAAACCGAAGTCGAAGCTGGAATTGAGGCGCTTCGTGAAGCGCTTGATGGTGACGATATGGAAGCGATTTCATCGAAATCAGCCGAATTGTCAAAAGTGATGATGAAGATGGGCGAAGCTGCCTATCAGGCCGAAGCTGATGCCGATGTCAATGCTGGTGAGGCCAGTGATGATGAATCGGTTGTTGATGCCGAATTTGAAGAGGTTGACGCCGATTCAGATGACGGCAAAAAGAAAAGCAAATAAGCCAAAATAAAAAAGTCGAAGCTGTGATTGGCTCCGGTTTTTGAATCTTCACGGCAGAAGTGGCAGGCATGAGCAAACGCGATTACTATGACGTATTGGGTGTTGAAAAAAACGCTGACGACAAAGCTATTAAGGCGGCATTTCGCAAGCTTGCGATGGCCAACCACCCTGATCGTAATCAGGGAGATAATGCGGCCGAAGACCGGTTTCGCGAAGCCAACGAAGCTTATGATATTTTAAAAGATCCGCAAAAACGTGCAGCCTATGACCGGATGGGTCATGCCGCTTTTGACCAATCCGCTGGTGGCGGCGGCGGCGGCTTTGGTGGCGGCGGCTTTGGTGGCGGCGGCTTTTCCGATATTTTCGATCAGATGTTTTCCGAATTTTCTGGTGGCAGTGGCGGGCGGCAGCGCAATCAGGGCGGCAATGATCTTCGCTATGATATGTCAATCTCGCTTGAAGATGCCTTTACCGGATTGCAGCAGGATATTTCAATCACGGTACCATCTGAATGTGATGGCTGTTCAGGTAGTGGCGCGGCTGATAGCAGCAAGCCAAGTACATGTGGAACATGTGGCGGTGCTGGCCGGGTTCGGGCGCAGCAGGGCTTTTTCGCTGTTGAACGCACCTGTCATGCCTGTCAGGGCATGGGGCAGGTTATTTCCGACCCGTGCCGGACTTGTGGCGGTGAAGGCCGTGTTCAACGCGCCAAAACATTGGCGGTTTCGATTCCGGCCGGTGTTGATACCGGAACCCGGATCAGGCTTTCGGGCAAGGGCGAAGCTGGGCTTCGTGGCGGGCCGGCAGGTGATCTCTATATTTTCGTCAATGTTGACCCCCATCCGATCTTTGCCCGTGATGGCGGCAATCTGCATGCGCGAATCCCCTTGCCGATGACCGTTGCCGCGCTTGGTGGCAGCATTGATGTACCAACGCTTGAAGGCAAAATGGCGCGGTTAACGATCGAGGCTGGCACGCAATCGGGACGCAAATTCCGCATGCGGGGCAAAGGCATGCCAGCCTTGCGGCGCGGCAATCCGGGTGATCAGATCATCGAGGTTCAGGTGGAAACACCAACCAATCTCAACAAAAAGCAAAAAGAGCTTCTTGAAGCCTTTTCAAATTCAGGCAATACCAGCCCTGAATCATCAAGCTTTTTGGAACGCGTCAAACGCATCTGGGCAGATAGCTAATTCTGCCTGATTAGTGCGCCGCTAATCCCGCAATCATGCTTTTTGATCGGATGCTGTTTTCGCACTGATGTGATTTGAGGGCTTGCCCAAACATGCCTGCTATTTATATGCTGGCGACGTGCGGGTGAAGCCGCCTATAATATCGCCAACAACAAAGACAACCGATAGCAGGCAAAGATGGGGTGCGATCGATAAGGCGCCGCCATCAGGAATCGAGGCAGGATCATGATTAAAATTGCAATTCCGGGAAGTGCTGGGCGCATGGGCGGGATGTTGATTCGCGCGATTACTGCCGCGCCTGATCTTGATCTTGTTGCCGCGACTGACCTGCCTGACAGCCCCTTTATTGGGCGTGATGCTGGTGAGGTGGCGCAAATTGGCGCAAATGGGGTGGTGATTGGCAGTGATCCTGAATCGTTATTTAGCGTTGCCGATGTTGTGATTGATTTTACCAGCCCTGCAGCAAGCCTTCACCATGCCAGCCTTGCCGCAGCGAAAAGCACCGCCATGGTGATTGGCACAACGGGTCTTGACGCTGAAGAAGAAGCGGCGCTGAAGGCACTGGCAAAGGACAATAGGATTATCTATTGCGCCAATACATCGGTTGGCGTCACTTTGCTAACCCAGCTTGTTGAAGAAGTGGCGGCCAAGCTAACTGACGGATGGGATATCGAAATTTTGGAAACGCATCATCACCATAAGGTTGATGCGCCATCAGGAACTGCGCTCGCGCTTGGCAAAGCGGCGGCAAAGGGGCGTGGTGTTGCGCTTGATGATGTTGCTGATATGGTTCGAAAAGGCCAGACGGGTGCGCGCAAACCGGGCGATATCGGTTTTGCTGTTTTGCGCGGCGGTGATGTAGCGGGTGAACATTCGGTGATTTTCTATGGTGATGCCGAACGTGTGGAAATCTCGCATCGGGCAACCGACCGCGCTATTTTTGCCCGTGGTGCCATTCGCGCCGCGCGGTTTGCGGCAACGGCCCCATCTGGATTTTACGATATGACGGATGTGCTGAAAGGCTGATCATGCCGGTAAAAATGAAACTTGCGGCAATTGATATTTGCTTTGAACGCTTGTCGCAACGCCAACCTGATCCACAAACCGAACTTGATTTTACCGATGCTTTTACGCTTCTTGTGGCGGTTGTTCTCTCAGCGCAGGCAACCGATGTTGGAGTGAATAAAGCAACCAAAGGCCTGTTTGCCGCCGCCAATACACCAGCGGCAATGGTGGCGCTCGGCAGTGACGGGATCAGTCATCATATCCGCACGATTGGCCTGTTTAATACCAAGGCCAAGAATGTATTTAAATTATCGCAAATTCTGCTTGATAAGCATGATTGCGAGGTACCGCAGGATCGTGCCGCGCTTGAGGCATTGCCCGGGGTTGGGCGGAAAACGGCAAATGTGGTTTTGAATGAAGCATTTGGCGAGCCAACAATCGCCGTTGATACGCATATTTTTCGCTTTGGCAATCGCACCGGCATGGCACCCGGAAAAACCCCTGATGCGGTTGAAAAGGAATTGCTTCGCCGTGTGCCTGACCGCTGGAAAAAAGGCGCGCATCACTGGATGATTCTCCATGGGCGTTATGTCTGCAAGGCGCGCAAACCTGATTGTGCCGATTGTGTGATTGCCGATTTATGCCTTTTCAAAGCCAAGACTTTATAGGTCAGCATTTTGATTTGGCATTTTAAATCTGGCGCATTTGATGTGGTGTGGGGCGCTATTTATGATCCGGCAACTAGCTTTTGATGATGCTGATCCATCGCCGCAAGGCATTTGCCTTCATTAACTCTGCCACCAATCACCGCGCTTCGCATATCCCAATCTTTAATGACCAATTGCGATGATCCTTGGTTTACTGGATAGAAAAAGAAATCAACAACACATGCGGCAAAACGATATTGCCAGATTTCAATCGGGCCTTCCTGCCGGATCATCGTGGCGATGCCAAGATCGCGAACCAAAAAGATTGATGCCGAGCCGATCATCGCTTTTGGACGAAATGGCGGCTGAACTTTCACTGGCTGAACGGGTGTTGGCTGGACGGGCGGTGTTCCCGGAATGGCGGCAATGGCTGTTTCTTCGCTGCTGTTATTGGTGCCAGAACCAGCTTCAGTGCCAGAACCCGAACCAGCCGTGCCATCGGCAGTTTTCGTGACGGTGCTAACGACAAGGTCAATGTCGGTTTGACCTTCAGGGGCAACGGTAATCGTGGGGGCTGCTTTGCTGTTGACCGTGGTTGGCGTCACCGGCTGGCACGCTGCAACAAGCGCGGCAAATCCAAACAGATAAAAATGTAAGTGACGCATATTTCGCACCGCGTTAGCAATGTTGACGGCCTAGGGTCTAGCTGAAAAAGTCGGTCTTTGCACGAACTCTTTTGGATTTTGATTGCCATTGTCCTTGTTCTTCTATCATGTCCGGCCTAATGTCGCGTCGCAGAATTTGGAATGAGGATGCGGTGATGCGGGTAAAATCTCTTGATGTGTTGGCGGTTGGCAATGCCATTGTTGATATTTTTGGGCAATGTGACGATGGTTTTTTGCAGACGAATGGCATTGAAAAAGGGGTGATGACGCTTCTTGATGCGGCTGGATCAGCAAGGCTTTACGCCGCGCTTGACAAGATCGGCTCGCCGCAATTGATTTCGGGGGGATCGGCGGCCAATACGGCGGTTGGCGTTGCCGCTTTTGGCGGATCGGCAAATTTCATTGGCCGCGTCCATGATGATGATCTTGGCGCAGCGTTCCGGCATGATATCAAGGCAGCTGGTGTCGGTTTTGATCAACCGCCAGCCAGCAGCGGATCACCAACCGCATCATCAATCATTCTTGTGACCCCCGATGCGGCGCGATCAATGAATACGTTTCTTGGTGCCAGCATCGAATTTGAAGCTGGCGATCTTGCGCTTGCTGATGCCGCATCGGCAAGAATAATTTATCTTGAAGGCTATCTTTTTGATGCGCCAAATGGCCCTGCCATTTTTGCCGAGGCGGCGCGTCTTGCCGAAAAGCATGATGTCAGGCTGGCGCTATCACTGTCGGATCCATGGTGCGCCGAACGTCACCGCGCGGCGCTATCCAGCTTTATTGCCGATCATATCTCGATCTTGTTTGGGAATGAAGACGAGGTTGCCAGCCTCTATCAATCAAGCAGCCAAGATGCCATTGCTGCCTTAGCTGGCAAGATTGACGAGTTGGTGGTTACGCGCGGGCCAGCCGGTGCCTTTATTGGCGCAGGTGCTGACCATCACGAAATCCCCGCCATGCCGCAAGGGCCGGTGATTGACACAACCGGCGCTGGTGATTTATTTGCCGCTGGCTATTTGTTTGGCCGCACGAATGGATTTGATTTTTTGCAGTCAGGCCGGCTTGCCAGCCTTGCCGCAGGTGAGGTTATTTCGCACATCGGTGCGCGGCCGCAAACCGATTTAAAACAGCTTGCGGCCAGTTTTTAGCGGCCTGTTCTTGTTCCCACGCTAGCGAATGGCATCATGCGCGGCAAGCACGGCGGTTTGCACGATATCGCTAACCGATGCGCCCATCTGCACAATCTGGAACGGATGGGCGCCACCAATCATAATTGGCCCAATCACCGAAACATTGCCTAGCTGATGCACCAATTTGAAAGAAATATTGGCTGAATGCAGCCCGGGCATCACCAGAATATTTGCAGGCCCGGTTAGATTACAGAACGGATAGCGCGACTTCATCAAATCATAATCAAGCGCGATATCTCCGGTCATTTCACCGTCAAATTCAAACCCGACATCACGGCTTTGCAAAATTTCAACCGCGCGGCGCGCCTCGACACTAGTGCGTGATTCTGGATTGCCAAAATTGGTGAATGACAAAATGGCAACACGCGGCGTATGGCCCATTTGACGCGCCTTGGCGGCCAAAGCAACGGCAATATTAGCCATTTCTTCGGCATCAGGACGTTCGGTTACGGCAATATCACCAACAAAAACCGTCCGGCCTCTCGAAATAATCATCGAGGTGGTCATGAATTTGCTGCCTTCGGCGACATCAATGACCCGGCGTATATGCTCTAGGCTTGGCTGAAAAGCGCGGGTTACCCCGGTCACAAGTGCATCGGCATGGCCACAGCTAACCATACAGGCCGCAAAGACATTGCGATCAAGATTCACCATGCGCTGGCAATCGCGGTAAAGCGATCCGCGGCGTTGAAGCTTGCTATAAAGCAAATCAGTATACTCGGTCAGATGCTCGGATATCTTGGCATTGGTGATTGGCAAATCTTCGGCACCATCAAGACCAAGGCGCTGGATGGTTTCCTTGACCCGATGTTCGCGGCCAAGAAGAATTGGATGGCCATAACCGGCATTGCGGAATGCCAGCGCAGCACGGATCACCCGCTCTTCTTCACCCTCGGCAAAGACGATGCGCTTTTTATTGGCACTGACGCGTTCGAAAATAGATTGCAAGGTACCTGCGGTTGGATCAAGACGCGCCGATAATGACCGGCGATATTCATCAAGATCATCAATTGGCCGACGCGCAACACCATCATTCATTGCGGCTTCGGCAACGGCTGATGATACGGCCACAATCAGGCGCGGATCAAAAGGTGTCGGGATGATGTAATCTTCACCATAGGTAAGCGACTGGCCGCCATAGGCATCAGCCACCGCATCGGGCACATCTTCACGCGCTAGCATCGCCAACGCATTTGCCGCCGCGATTTTCATATTTTCGGTAATTTTGCTGGCGCGAACATCAAGCGCACCACGGAAAATATAAGGAAAGCCAAGAACGTTATTCACCTGATTTGGAAAATCTGACCGTCCGGTTGCGATAACCGCATCGGGGCGTACCTCTTTGGCTTCGGCTGGCCAGATTTCGGGAACTGGATTGGCCATTGCAAAGATGATCGGCCGTGGTGCCATTTTTTCAACCATGCTTTTGGTTAAGGCACCGCCTGATGACAGGCCAAGGAAAACATCCGCCCCGACAAGTGCATCTTCAAGACTACGGGCACCAGTATTGGCTGCATGCGCTGATTTCCATTGGTTCATCGATCCTTCGCGGCCTTTGTAAATCGGGCCAGAGCGGTCACAGATGATGATGTTATCGGCTGGAACCCCCATGATTTTCAGCAATTCAACACAGGCAATCGAGGCCGCACCAGCACCATTGCCAACAATCTTGACGCTTTTCATGTCACGACCGGTCAGGTGAAACGCATTGATCAGGCCTGCAGCGACAATAATCGCGGTGCCATGCTGATCATCATGGAAAACCGGTATATCTAGCTTGTCACGAAGCTGCTGTTCAATCACAAAACATTCAGGTGCCTTGATATCTTCAAGATTAATCCCACCAAAGGTTGGCGTCATCAACTCGACCGCGTTGACAAAAGCGTCGGTGTCGGTTGTGTTTAATTCCAGATCAATACCGTCAATATCGGCAAATTTCTTGAATAGAACAGCTTTGCCTTCCATGACGGGTTTCGCCGCCGCTGCGCCGATATCGCCAAGACCAAGAACCGCAGTGCCGTTCGAGATAACGGCAATCTGATTGCCCTTATTGGTGTAATCATACGCCGTATTGATATCAGCAGCGATTTCAAGACATGGCGCAGCCACACCTGGCGAATAGGCAAGCGATAAATCATGCTGGCTTGTCAGCGGCTTGGTCGCGGCAATTTGGAATTTTCCGGGGCGGCCATTGGCGTGAAAGGCAAGGGCTTCGGCATCAAGGAGTTTATCTTTATCTGTCATGAATCAAATACTTTATCACGGCGTTCAAAAACAGCCAGGTGGGTTAAAATTTCAGTCTGATACAAACCAACACAAGAATAATTATCGATAACGTTCGACCAGAGCCGGTTCGATCTTGTTCTAAAGATCAAGTTGGGGCAATGTCAAAACGCTATGACATCTCAATCTTCTACAGCAAATGCGCCAAAAGTGAAAGCGCCGACCCCGATGATGGCGCAATATTTGCGCGTCAAGGAATCGCATCCTGATTCTTTGCTTTTTTACCGGATGGGCGATTTCTATGAGATGTTTTTTGACGATGCCGAAATTGCCGCCAAACAGCTTGGCATTACGCTAACAAAACGCGGCAGCAAAGATGGCCTTGATGTACCAATGTGCGGCGTTCCGGTTCATTCGGTTGATGGCTATCTGGCAAAATTGATCCGCGCTGGTCATCGGGTGGCGGTTTGCGAGCAAACCGAAGATCCACAAGAACAAAAACAGCGCGGCGGCAAGGGCCCGCTAAAACGTGATGTGGTGCGGGTGCTAACCCCTGGCACGCTGACCGAAGATGAATTGTTGCCAGCGCGGGCGCATAATTATCTTGTTGCGCTTGGCCGGGCAGAAACCCAGCTGGCTTTGGCATGGGCTGATATGTCGACAGGCGATTTTTTGGTTCAAGAAATGGCCGATGATGGTCTTGAAACCTTGCTTGCGCGCCTTGATCCGGCTGAATTGATTTATCCGCAAGGATTTGATCTTCCCGACTGGTTTCAGGCCGGCCAAATCTGTGCAACCGAACAGGCGGCATCTTTGTTTGATTCGACGCGCGCCAGACAGGCACTTGAACGGTTTTATCAGGTTGCAAGCCTAGATGGCATGGGGCATTTCAGCCGTGCCATGCTGTCGGCCAGCGGGGCGCTTCTTGGCTATCTTGAGGCAACACAGGTTGGCAATATGCCCCGGCTTTTGCCACTGACCGCGGTCAGTGATGCTGGCTTTATGGAAATTGATCCGGCAACAAGGCGGTCTTTGGAATTATCGCGCACTTTGACCGGTGAACGGCGCGGCAGCTTGCTGCATGCGGTTGATCGCACCTTGACCGCTGCCGGTGGGCGGCTTCTTGGCGAACGGCTTGCTGCGCCACTATTTGATGTTGCGGCGATCGAGTCACGGCTTGATCTGGTGAGCTGGTTTCTGGCCGAGGCGGCTTGTGGCGATAAGGTGCGATCACAGCTTCGGATTCAGCCCGATATTGAACGGGCTTTATCGCGCTTATCACTTGGTCATGGTGGCCCGCGTGATTTGGCGAATATTTCCAATGGGCTTGATGGTGCTGGCGAGATAGCCGCGCAGATAAAGGTGGTTGCGGCAAAGGGTATGGGTGGGCTTGCCCTGCCCGATGGATTGCCGGATTGTCTTGATATGATGTTGTGTCCGCGGGGGCTAAGCGACGAAGTGACCCCAGCGCTGGCAGATGAATTACCACTTTTGGCGCGTGATGGTGGCTTTATCCGTCAAGGCTATGATCTTGCGCTTGATGATTTGCGCGGGCTTCGTGATGAAAGCCGCCGGTTAATTGTTGCCTTACAAAGCCGCTATGCTGATGAAACTGGTATAGCCTCGTTAAAGATCAAACATAATAATGTTCTTGGCTATCATATTGACGTGCGAAGCAATCATGCTGGCAAATTGATGGACCATGAAATCTTTATCCATCGTCAAACCACCGCGCAGGCGATGCGGTTTACCACAACCGAGCTGGCACAAATGGAACGCGATATGGCCAGCGCGGCCGATCGTGCGCTGGCGCTTGAATTGGAAATATTTGACCGATTGCGGTCACTGGTTCTGCAGGCGGCACATGACCTTGGCAATGCGGCGCGCGCGCTTGCCGAAATTGATGTTGCAACCGCCGCAGCGCAGCTGGCTATAGCGAATCATTATTGCCGCCCGCAATTGGTTGCCGAACCGGTATTGAACATTACCAAGGGTCGTCATCCGGTGATCGAGCCAATGCTTGATTCGCAAACCCCCTTTATTGCCAATGATTGCAATCTGGATGATGGGCGGTTATGGCTTTTGACTGGCCCTAATATGGCCGGAAAATCCACTTTTTTGCGACAGAATGCGCATATTGCGATTATGGCGCAGGTGGGGCTTTATGTTCCTGCCGAAACGGCGGTGATTGGGCTTGTTGATCGTTTGTTCAGCCGCGTTGGTGCGGCCGATGATCTGGCGCGTGGCCGTTCGACCTTCATGGTTGAGATGGTTGAAACCGCGGCAATTTTGAATCGGGCCACCAATCGGTCATTGGTTATTCTTGACGAAATTGGTCGTGGCACAGCCACTTATGATGGCTTGGCGATTGCTTGGTCAACGCTTGAATATCTGCATGATGCCAGCGCTTGCCGAACGCTGTTTGCAACGCATTATCATGAATTGACGCATCTTAAAAAAACCCTTGGCCAGCTTCGCTGTCATGCGATGCAGGTTCGTGAATGGCAGGGCTCAATTGTGTTTTTGCATCAGGTTGTTGCCGGTTCGGCGGATCGGTCTTATGGCGTTCATGTGGCACGGCTTGCCGGATTGCCAGCCGCGGTTCTTGGCCGAGCTGAAACCATTTTAGGCGAACTTGAAACCGGCCAACATGGCGCGGTTGATACTGGTATGATGGCCGATAATCTGCCGCTATTTGATTATCAAAGCACAGCGCTGGCAACGCCAGTAGCGCCAGATGAAATTGGCGCGGTGCTTGATGACATGCAACCCGATAGCCTTACACCGCGTGAGGCGTTGGATATGCTTTACCGGCTTAAGGCATTGCGCCATGACCCAGCTTCGCCGCCGCCGCGACCAGGTGATAAAGAATGACGAAAATTATAGATCTAGCATCGTCAAAATCGCAATCGGCCAAACTCAGCCCAAGTGCCAGCCTAGCCGCCATGTCAGCCAACATGCCTGATAGCATTGCATGGCATCGTTGGCTATTGCCGTTGCAAGGCGCGATGGCTGTCAATCAGCCACCGCTTGATCGGCAGGCGATCGAGGCCGAACTCGAGTCATACGCCACTGGCAAAACACCAGTAGACCGTACCAAGCTGTTGAGCTGTTTGCGAACCCATCTTGATCAGGCAAAAGCCAGCCTTCGTGAGTTGTTTTACCACAGCAATGATGGCGCTGTTTATGTTGGCATGCATGCATGGGTCATTGATATTTTGTTGCAAAGCCTTTACGCGCAAACGCAAAAACAATGCGCTGGAGGTGACGAGCTGGCGCTGATTGCCGTTGGCGGTTACGGGCGTGGTGAAATGGCACCATTTTCCGATATTGATATCATGTTTCTGATGCCGAAAAAAGCAACAGAAACCCATACGAAATTTATCGAATTCATGCTGTATATTTTATGGGATCTTGGCTTGAAAATTGGCCATTCAACCCGCAGCATCGTCGAATCGATTGACGCGGCAAATGACGATCAGACAGTGCTGACAAGCCTTCTTGAAATGCGTCATGTGGCTGGTGATGATTCGATGTGGGGGAAATTAAATCGGGCGGTTCAGCGTAAAATTACCAAACAGAAACCGCTTGCCTATGTTGAAGAAAAGCTTGGCGAGCGTGACCTTCGCCATAAGAGATTTGGCGATACGCGCTATGTTGTTGAACCCAACGTCAAAGATGGTAAAGGCGGGCTTCGTGATCTTCACAGCCTGTTCTGGATTGCCAAATATGCCTATCGTGCCAACAGCATTATCGACATTGTCAAAAAAGGTGTTCTTCGTGATGGCGAGGCGCGGAAATTTGCTTTGGCGCAGCGGTTTTTATGGACGGTTCGCTGCCATCTTCATTTTCATGCTGACCGACCCGAAGAACGGCTCGATTTCGAAGCGCAAATGATCATTGCACCGCGTCTTGGCTTTGCCGATCGGAGCGGGCTTCGTGGTGTTGAACGCTTTATGAAACGCTATTATCTGGCAGCGCGGAATGTTGGCAATTTGACGCGTATTTTCTGCGCGGCGATGGAAACGGATTTCCGCAAAAGTCTGATCAATTGGCGGCCTGATTTTCTGCGTACCCATGAGCTTGATCCGTTTCATATTGAAAGCGGGCGTGTACGGCTTGTTGATGAGGCCTGGTTCCGGGACGCTCCGGTTCGGCTGATCGAATTATTTGCCATTGCGCAAAAACATGATGCTGATGTTCATCCAAGCACGCTTCAACGTGTCACCCGGGCATTATCGGCGCTTGATTCAAAAACGCGTGATGATGCGCAGGCAAACCAATTATTTCTGGATATTCTGACATCGCGCAAAAACCCTGAACGGGTGCTTCGTCTGATGAATGAAAGTGGCGTTTTTGGCCGCTTCTTGCCCGATTTCGGGCGGATCGTCGCGATGATGCAATTCGATATGTATCACAGCTATACGGTTGACGAACATACCTTGAAGGCGATTGGTATTCTTCACGGGATTGAGACTGGCGCGCTGCGCCAAGCCGCGCCAGTTGCGACCGAGGTGATGCCGGAAATCGGATCGCGGCGCGCGCTTTATGTTGCTATGCTTCTTCACGATATTGCCAAAGGGCGTGGCGGCGATCATTCGGTTTTGGGCGCCGAGGTGGCAGTGGCGGTTTGCCCACGTCTGGGGCTAAGCCATGAAGAAACCGAAACCGTTAGCTGGCTGATCCTGCATCATTTGCTGATGAGCAAAATTGCGTTTCGCTATGATCTGAATGATCCGCAAACGATCGAGGATTTTGCCAGTATTGTGCAATCACCCGAGCGGTTGAAACTGCTTTTGGTTTTGACCGTTGCCGATATTCGGGCGGTTGGGCCAAATATCTGGAATGGCTGGAAAGCGGCGTTGATGCGCGATCTTTATTACCGCTGCGATGCGGTTTTGCGCGGTGCTGATCCAGCGGTCATCGCGCTTGGCAATGCCGAAGAGGCGCGCCAGGAGGCGGCGGCGAAACTAACCGATTGGGACGCGGCGCGTTTTGCCGCGCATGCGGCGAATATGCCGCTGACCTATTGGACAGGGTTTGATTCCGAAAGTCAGGTTCGTCATGCGCGGCTTTGTGATGAGTTCGCCAATCAAGATGCGCTGTTATTGATTGATTTCAAGCCCGATCCGGTGCGGCGCATAACCGAATTGACGATTTTAACCATTGATGATCCGGGTCTGTTTGCGCGAATTGCCGGTGCAGTGGCAGCGGCGGGTGCGAATATTGTTGGTGCGCGCATTACGACCTGTCATGATGGCACAGTTCTTGATGTTTTCTTTTTACAGGATATGAAGAATCAGGCGATTGAAGATGAGGATGAATTGGCGCGGATTCGCGCAACGCTTGAACGGTCGCTAACAGGTTCATTGAAATTGGAAAAAGCGCTTTTGGCGCGCTGGCAGCAAACCCCGCTTCGGGTGCGGCAAATGCCGGTTCCGTCGCGCGTTCTTTTGTCGAACAAGATCAGCAATACCCATAGTGTGATTGAAGTAAATGGACGCGATTTTCCGGGCTTGCTCCATAAAATCACGCTTTGCCTTGCCGGTCTTGGATTGCAAATTCAGACGGCCACCGTTTCGACCTATGGCGAGCGCGTTGTTGATGTGTTTTATGTTAAAGATATTTTCGGTCTGCAAATTCAAAGCGAAACGCGCCAGCAAACCATCCGCAATCAGCTGTTGGCGGTTTTTGATGATGCCGATGAGGAAGCGGTATGACCGATCAACCAAATGCGTCAAATCCTGCAAAACCCGCCTCGCTTGGCCGCGCCTTTCAACAGATTGGCAGCCTAACGGCAATTAGCCGTATTGTTGGTTTCATGCGGGATATCGCCTTTGCCAGTTGTCTGGGTGCAGGGCCAGCCGCCGATGCGTTTTTGGTGGCGTTGAAATTGCCAAATATGTTTCGCCGCCTCAGCGCCGAAGGCGCGATGACCAATGCCTTTCTTCCCAGCTTTGCCAAAATACGCGAGACAGACGGGCGTGATGCGGCGGTTCGGCTTGCATCTGAAGCGCAGATTTTTCTGATCGTTGCGCTTTTTGCGATTGTTGTGCTTGCCGAAATTTTCATGCCCGAAGTTATTGCGCTTCTTGCCCCGGGTTTTGCCGCGACGCCTGATCGTCTGGCTGCAGCGGTTGATCTGGCGCGGGTGACGATGCCCTATCTGCCAATGATTTCCGTGGTTGCGCTTTGGGGGGCAATCGCCAACGCGCATGACCGGTTTATGGCTGCTGCCGCCGCGCCGATTTTGGCGAATCTCTGTTTCATCGCCGGGGCGATTTCGATCCCGATTTTGGCGGCTGATTTGGGCGTGTTCAAAGCCTTGCCAATTGCCATTGGCCTCCTGGTTGCCGGGTTTTGCCAATTGTTATTTTTGTTTTTTGTTCTGCGCCGCCTGTCGGCAGTGCCAAAACTGCAATGGCCGCGCCTATCGAATGCGGGCAAAACGATGTGGCGCAAATTCCTGCCAGCAGCGCTGGGCGCTGGCGGCATGCAGCTTAATCTTCTGGTCGATTTGATTTTGGCATCCATGCTACCGGTTGGTGCGATTTCATGGCTCTATTATGCTGATCGTGTGGCGCAATTGCCGCTTGGCATTGTTGGCATTGCACTTGGTACGGCATTGCTGCCCAGATTATCCGCTGCCGAGGCATCTGGTCAAAAAGACGAAATCACCAAAACGCTTGATGAGGCGATTATCTTTGGCGGATTCTTTGTCGTGCCAGCGGTCATTGCGCTAATCCTTCTTGCAGGTCCGATCATTGAGGGACTATTTGCCTATGGTGCTTTTTCGATTGATGATGCGGCAATGGCGGCAATGGCATTATCGGCCTATGCGCTTGGTCTTCCCGGATTTGTCATGGTGAAAATTTTGCAACCCGCCTTTTATGCGGCAGGCCAGCCAGGCACGGTTTTGAAAATATCGATCATGACCGTGGTGATCAATATAACAGCATCATTGGTGATGATGCCCATTTTTGGGCATGTCGGGCTGGCGCTGGCAACGTCATTATCGGGATTGTTTGCGGCAATCACCATGGCGATTTTATTGCACCGCCGCGGCCGTCTTGGCGGTGGTTGGCTTGGCATGATTGGCCGGATTTTTCTTGCCAGTTTGATCATGGCGATTTTGCTTTTGGCGATGGTTTGGCTTGCCGGTGGGATAAGACAATTTCTGCCCGCGGCAGGCTGGCTTGCCTGTTTGGTTGCTGTTGGTGGCGGCGGGTTTCTGTTCGCCGCATGGTGTTTTCGAGCAATTCCAGCTGGATTTGTCCACCGATTGGGCAACCGAAAGACTTGACCGCGGCCGCACAAGTGGGGATAACGCTGCCATATAATTTCAATTGCAGATGTGATGATTTGGCACTGGCCTGCGCGCATCTGATTAGGCGTGATGGATAAACCAAATGACCGATTCAACAATGCAGACATCCGCAGGAAAAGGCCGCATCTTTTCCGGCATCCAGCCAACTGGCAATTTGCATCTTGGCAATTATCTTGGTGCCATTCGCAATTGGGTTGCTTTGCAGCATGATTTTGAATCGATCTATTGTGTTGTCGATTTGCATGCCATCACCGTTCATCAAGATCCGGCTGATTTGCGAAAAAGTACGCGTGAAGTGGCGGCAAGCTTGATTGCCGCGGGCATTTCAACCGAACAATCAATCTTGTTTAATCAATCTTGCGTGCCACAACATGCCGAGTTGGCGTGGATTTTCAATTGTGTAACCCGTCTTGGCTGGTTGAACCGGATGACTCAATTTAAAGAAAAGGCAGGTAAAAATCGTGAAAATGCATCGGTTGGTCTATATGCTTATCCGACCTTGATGGCAGCTGATATCTTGACCTATCGCGCAACGCATGTCCCGGTTGGTGAAGATCAAAAACAGCATCTTGAATTAACCCGCGACATCGCGCAGGCGTTTAATTCGATCTATGACAAAGATGTGTTTCCGCTTCCCGAACCACAAATTTTTGGCAGCGCAACACGCGTCATGAGCTTTCGCGATGGCCGCGCCAAAATGAGCAAATCTGACCCGTCGGATAATTCACGGATCAATATGACCGATGATGCCGATATGATCATGCAGAAAATCCGTAAGGCTAAAACCGATCCTGATGCTTTGCCATCTGAAATGGCTGGTCTTGCCGATCGGCCTGAAGCCAGCAATCTTGTTGGCATTTATGCAGCGCTTGCCGAATGCAGCACCGATGATGTTCTTGCCGAATTTGGCGGGCGCGGATTTGGTGATTTCAAACCAGCGCTTGGCGATTTGGCGGTGGCGAAATTATCGCCTATCGGTGCTGAAATGCGCCGGCTTCTTGAAAATCCTGCCGATATTGACGCCATTCTTGCTGATGGTGCCGAACGTGCCGCGGCCATCGCGCGGCCGATTCTTGCTGAGGTGCGTGATATTGTTGGGTTTTTAGGATCAAGCACCGATCGCTAGATGGCTCTATTAATGGGTTAGTGATCGTCAGATGCGCTGTTCACTAGCCAGATCGGTGCAGATATGCGATATTAGGCTTGCTTTGGGTTGTAGTTTTAATGGTAATCCCCATATGACATAGGTAGCGTTGTTGCAAATTATGCGTTGGCCGGAAATGATTTTGAGGCGATGATTTATTTGTCTGCGCCAAAATTGTGAATTTAATTTAACTGACAAAAGATTAATCTGTTGTTGCCTTGAATTGGGCCTTGCTGATAGCAAATTTATCGCATCGAAAAGGAATGATTAGATGTTTATTCAAACACAGGATACGCCGAATCCGGCAACATTGAAATTCATCCCCGGTGTTCCGGTGATGGCGCAGGGAACTGCTGATTTTGCCGATTCTGATAGCGCCAATCAATCACCATTGGCACGCCGCCTTTTCCAAGTTGATGGCGTAACAGCGGTTTTTCTGGGTGCCGATTTTGTTGCCGTGACCAAAGCTGAAGGGCTTGACTGGTTTGCGCTCAAACCGGGGATTCTTGCTGGCATTATGGAACATTACGCATCAGGCATGCCGGTCATTGAAAAAGACGCCGAGCTTGCCGATCCGCATGCCGAAGATGGTGATAGCGATACGGTCCAGCAGATCAAACAGCTTTTGGATTCGCGCGTTCGTCCGGCAGTGGCTATGGATGGCGGCGATATCGTGTTTCAAGGCTTTGATGATGGGATTGTCACTTTGCAGATGCGTGGTGCCTGTCAGGGTTGCCCTAGCTCGACAGCAACCTTGAAAATGGGCATCGAAAATATGCTTCGTCATTATATCCCTGAAGTGCGTGAGGTTCGTGCGGCCGAGCTGTAAGACAGTCACAACTGCGCCAATTATAGATGTTCAGATTTAAGGCTTAGGTCGTGATATCGTCGATTTCTAACTGGCTGACTAACCGGCGGATCGTCTGGATCGCTGCGGCTCTTGCGTTTTTGGGCTTTACCGGCCCCGGTCTTTTTGGCCTGTCACCACCACAATTTTTTCAAAGCCATGACGCGGTTACCGAACAGGCAAAGACAGATGAATTGCCGCCCGGAAACCATTCGGCTTCCGATATGTCCCCACAAGTCGCGCAGCCAGACGCATCACCGGCAATCATGGCAGCGCCTGAAACTGACCGTGACGCTGCAGATGCCACAGACGCCACGGATGGGCTCATGCGTGATGCGCCTGAACAAGTGCTTGAGAAATCTCTGCTGGCAAAGGCACCAAAAACGCTAAAAGGGCCGAGTACAAGCCATATTGAAATTGAATCCACAAAGTGGGTGCCGGCGCCAGAACCCCTTTTGGTACCGCGCGATTTTTTCACCCATATTCCTGACTCGCATTTGGCTATATCAGGAACAGCACAGAAGGAATCCTTCATTAAAATTGTGCTGCCGCTTATTTTGGCGGGCAATGAGGAAATCAGCAAACGCCGTGAAGCGATTAAACGCGCCTTTGAAAATGGCGATCGGGCGACCTTGGAAAAATGGGCGAAACTTTATAAAATCGACGTGACTGATCGGGATAACAAAGCATTGATGACGCGATTGCTTGAGCGAGCTGATACAATTCCGGTGGCGTTGGCATTGGCGCAGGCGGCGGTTGAGTCCGGCTGGGGAACATCGCGATTTGCCATTCAGGGCAATGCGTTATTTGGCCAATGGGCATGGCGTGATCGAGCTGGCATCAGGCCACTTGATGCCAGTAATGACCGCGCTGTTGTGCGCAGTTTTGGATCGTTGCTTGGCTCGGTTCGTGCCTATATGCATAATTTGAATACGCATTCGCATTATCAGAAATTTCGCGAGGCGCGCGCGGCATTACGCAACCGCCCAAAAGCCGGCGAAGCCAGAATACTGGCCAAATATCTTGATCGCTATGCCGAAATTGGCCAGGCTTATGTGCAAAAGCTGGAAGTCTTGATCCGCAGCAATGATTTTAGCCGTTTTGCCCTGGCGTACCTAAGCTAGATTCCCCACTGCCTTACGGTACCAGAAACTGTTTGCCAAACCAGCGCCAGCGTCCATCCGGGCCGGGCATGGTGCAATTGACACGGGCACGACCCGACGGCAGGGGACCTGGAAACCGCACTTCGGCGCGCGGCCCCAATCGGCTGATTTGCAGTTGGTCATAAGTGGCGTTGAAACAGCGCAATTGGTTTTTTGTGGCAATTTCTGGTGCCAGCGTAAACCCAAAGTCAGGCGGGTTTTTCGCAATCACAGCATCAGCAGGCAGAATTTGGTTGGCTTTCAGCGGCAGGCCGTCAATCGCCAATGTCAAACGATCCATCGTGCCATATTTCTCGTTCATGGCAAAACGTGGCAGTTCAAAATAGCCATCATAGCCATGCGCAATTCCCGAATTTTGGCCGAAACCGGCAATGAAATCAGCCGCCTTAACGCGTTCGATAACAGCCAGGTTATATTCGCCATAGGGATAGGCAAACAGATTTGGACGAAGGCCAAGTTCGGCGAGAAATCGCTGATTTGACTTTTCCAATTCGGCGTCAACATCGGCAAGGCTGGATAGATGCATATGCGGATGACTGGCTGTCTGGCTGCCAATGCCAACTCCATCAGCCTGTAATTGCCGAAGCTGATCCCAGCTCATATAGCCGCGATTTTTACGATCAACCGGATCGGTGGCGACAAAAACAGTAAAGGGAAATCCTTTTGCCTTTAGCCGTGGCCATGCTTCGGTGAAAACCGATAGATAGGCATCATCAATCGTGATCGCGACTGTGCGGTCGGGAAGCGGCATGTCTTTTTGCAAATGATCGACAATCTTTGCCAGAGGCCAGACCGAATAATTGCCACTCGATAGTTTTTCGAGATGTGCATCAAATTGATCAAGGCGGATATTCGTGCTTGGAAGCCGATCTTCACCAAAACGGTGATACATCAAAATCACCGCATGATCGGCGGCAAAGGCCGACCCCAGAAACGACAGCAGCAGAACCGACATTGCCACAAATCTGCTGCCAAGATAGGCAAGCCAATGACAAGCATGTTGATAATGACTTATGTTCATAGCAGATTTTCCACTTAAAAAATGATACAACCCTGACTTTACCAGCGCCGCCTTCAATGTTTGAGCGATCTTATTTAGCGCATCTTGGTAAGATGATGCAACCCGATAACCCAAATTGGATAAAGGATAAACCAATTGAAAACGCCTAAACGCCACGATGCCTTGCCGGTGATATTAGCCTTTGAAGCCAGCACCAATCAACTGTCAGTTGCCGTCTATGCTGATGGGGTGATCCGCGCCATGAAAACGGCCGAGGCCGCCTTTGGGCAGGCCGCATCATTGGTGCCATTGGCGGTTTCGGCTTTGGCTGAGGCAGATGTTGATTTTGCCATGATCAGCCATGTTGCTGCGGGACGTGGCCCTGGATCATTTACCGGCCTTCGTGTTTCACTGGCCGCGGCCAAAGGCGTTTGTCTGGCACATGATTTGCCCGGGCTTGGCATTTCCGGTCTTGAGGCACTTGCCTATTCTTGCGGCGATGACGGTGGTGATTTACCAATCTTATGTCTTGCCGATACGCGGCGTGGCAATGTCTATGCGCAGTTTTTTACCGCCAATATGACACCGCAAGGTGATATTTTTGAAGCGCAGATCGAACAATTGCCATTGCTTGTGCCGCTAGCCTTTGGCAAAGAGACGATTTTGCTGGCAGGATATAGGGGGCAAGCTGTTGGCACGGCCTTTCTTGGCGCTGGCTGGCAAGTTCGCGTGGCGGGCGGCAAAATAATATCAGCTGATGCGGCTGATCAAGGGATTGATGATATTTCGGTTGATGCTGGCATGGTTGCCAATCTTGCCGCGCATCATCTTGCATGTGGCAAGATTTCGCCGTTGACGCCGCTTTATCTTGCCGATCCGCGCCTTGGGCCGAAAAAGAAAGCATCAGCTTGATGATCCGGCGCATCACTCCGGCTGATTGTGATGCCATTGCTGCGCTTGAGGCCAGCTTATTTGCAACCGCGCTTGATCAGGCGCGCCTGATGGCATTGCAGACCAACCCTGTTTTTTGCGGTTTTGTTGATCTGGTGCCTGATCAACATCAAACAAAATCCACACCGGCTGATGATTTTGCGTCATATATTGGCGGGTATCTTCTTGCCATGATGATTGATGGTGAAGCTGAAATCCTGTCAATTGGCGTTACGCCTGACCGGCAAAGACAGGGTGTTGGCAAACGGCTTTTGCAGTATTTTTTCGAGCATGGTGCCAGCCAGAATATGACTAGGGTCGTGCTTGAAGTCGCAGAAGATAATGTGTCAGCACTTGGGCTTTATCGCGATTTTGGTTTTGTCGAATTTGGCCGCCGCAAAGGCTATTACAAACAAGGTAATCGGAAAATCGACGCAATCATGATGAAGTGGTGCCGTGCTGAGGCTTTTCCTTGACCATCTTTGCTTCTAGGCGGTACAAGGGGACTTGGATTTGCACTGCTGAAATGTGACATAGCGCTCTTGACCAAAAAACTCTTTATCAAAACCTACGGCTGTCAGATGAATGTTTATGATTCTGACCGTATGACCGATGTTCTAGCGCCGCTTGGCTATGCACCAACCGATATTGCTGATGGTGCCGATATGGTGATTTTGAACACTTGCCATATTCGTGAAAAAGCGTCGGAGAAGGTGTTTTCCGAACTTGGCCGATTGCGCCAACTCAAGGAACGCGCTGCCGATCAGCAGGGGCGTCAGGTTACGATTGCCGTTGCCGGATGTGTGGCACAGGCCGAAGGCGAAGAAATTATCCGCCGCGCACCATGGGTTGATATTGTTGTTGGGCCGCAAACCTATCACCGGCTTCCCGAATTGGTTGGCAAGATTGATCCGGCAAGCCGCAACCGGATTATTGATACAGATTTTCCTGAAGAAGTGAAATTTGATTTCCTGCCGGGCGAGCATGCACCGCGTGGCCCAGCCGCATTTTTGAGCGTTCAAGAAGGCTGTGATAAATTTTGCGCCTTTTGCGTTGTGCCTTATACACGCGGCGCCGAATTTTCGCGTCCGGTCAAAACTGTTTTGGAAGAAGCCAAAAGGCTGGTGGCAAGCGGAACGCGTGAATTGACGCTTCTCGGGCAGAATGTGAATGCCTATCATGGCGCGCATGATTCCGGCAAAGACTGGACGCTTGGCCGGTTGATTCGTTCGCTTGCCGAGGTTGATGGGCTTGAGCGTATTCGCTACACGACATCGCATCCGCTGGATATGGATGATGAATTGATCGCCGTTCACGGTGACGTGCCGCAATTAATGCCGTATCTGCATTTGCCAATCCAGTCTGGGTCAAATCATGTTCTGCAAGAAATGAACCGTCGTCACACAAGCGATGTCTATCTGGCGGTGATTGACAAGCTTCGCGCCATCCGCCCAGATATTGCCATGTCGGGTGATTTCATTGTTGGTTTCCCGGGAGAAAGCGACGCTGATTTTGCCGAAACCTTGGCACTTGTCAGCAAGGTTGGTTACGCATCGGCCTATTCATTTAAATATAGCCCGCGCCCTGGAACACCCGCGGCAACGGCCGAAATACAGGTTCCAGAATCGGTAAAATCCGAACGGCTTGAGAGCCTTCAGCAACTGCTGAACGCCCAGCAATTTGCCTTTAACAAAGGAACCGAAGGCAAGATTGTCGATATTCTTGTCGAACGTGCCGGTGGCCGCGATGGTCAAATGGCCGGTCGAAGCCCCTATATGCAGGCGGTGAATTTCATCGGCAATCCTGATCAGATTGGCCAGATTGTGCCTTGTCGTCTGTCCGAAGCCCGCCAGAACAGCATGACTGGCGATATTGTCAATTTGAAGGGGGCGGCGTGAACGCGGCAAAAGCCAATAGCATCCGTATGGAATTCGAAGATAATGGCGTTTTAGCGCTATTATCAGGTGAACATAACCAGCATCTGGCGCATATCGAAAAATCCTTAGATGTCACGCTAGATTCTTTTGGTAATAGCATCAAAATTTCAGGTGCTGGCAAGGCCACGAAAACCGCCCGAACCGTGATTGAGGATCTGTATCGCCGAATTGCCGGTGGCAAGTGTGATGATATCGATAAATCAATGGTCGAGGATGCATTGCGATGGGCGGTGAATGGTCATCAGGCCGATGCGGTAACCGCTGGCGAATCTTTTGACACATGGAAAAAGAAAATTGTCGCCAAAACCAAAGGCCAGAATGATTATCTGAAATTACTGCGTAGCAATGAAGTGGTGTTTGGCCTTGGGCCTGCTGGTACTGGCAAAACCTATATGGCTGTTGCCCGCGCTGTCGAAGCGTTGAAAAAGCGCGAGGTCGAACGCATTATTTTGTCGCGTCCTGCTGTTGAAGCGGGTGAACGTCTTGGCTTTTTACCAGGCGATATGAAAGAAAAGGTCGATCCCTATCTACGGCCGCTTTATGATGCGCTTTATGATATGATGCCAGCTGATAAAGTTGACCGTATGCTAGCCAGTGGCGAGATTGAAATTGCACCGCTTGCCTTTATGCGTGGCCGCACCTTGACCGCGGCGCATGTGATTATTGACGAGGCGCAAAACACCACGCCTGTCCAAATGAAAATGGTTCTTACCCGGCTTGGGCAGGATTCACATATGGTCATTACGGGTGATTTAAGTCAGGTTGATTTGCCAGCGGGTCAACCGTCCGGCCTTGCTGAGGCGGTTTCGCTTTTAGACAATATTAAAGGCGTTGGCATTATTCATCTGTCTGGCCAAGACGTGGTTCGTCATCCGGTCGTGGCGCGCATTTTGCAAGCGTATGAAGCTGGACAAAAGCAGCAGAATACGTCCAAATAGAGCAAGAAACAGATGCGCATTATCGCGGTCGCTTTTTGCAACGGGGAATGAAAATAGCTCATGACGAGTGAAATGAATAATGGCGGTAGCGCTCTGGAACCTGACAGTCCAGAGGATAATCAATTTTTAAGCGATGAATGGACGTCTGAGGCTGGCGCCGTGATTGAGGTCAGCATTGACCCATCTAGCTGGCATAGCCCCCTGATTGCAGATTTGAAAAAACGCGGGCCAGTGATGCTTGATCATATCGCATCGCGGCTATCGCTTGATCCGCAGATGGTCAGTCTTTTGCTGTGTAATGATGTTGATATGCGGTCGATGAATTTGCAGCATCGTGGCTTTGATAAATCAACCAATGTTTTGTCATTTCCGGCAGGCGATGATTTGTATCTGGATGATGATAGGCCGGAAATGGATGGCGTCAGCGGCGATATTGCCATTGCTGGTGAAACGGTGATGCGCGAAGCCGCCGAGGCGGGCATTGCAGCGGGTGACCATCTATTGCATCTTTTTACCCACGGTGTTTTGCATTTGCTTGGCTATGATCATATTGATGATCAGATGGCAGATGAAATGGAAGCGCTGGAAATTGCGCTTCTTGGCCAGATGAAGATTGCCAACCCCTATCTTGATGATGAGCTTGCGCTTGGCACGCGGGAGGCCGGATAATGATGCCGCTTCTTGGGAGGTTTTTTCCCTCATTTTCCCGTCCGTCATCGCGCCGTGATGAACTGACCGAATTGCTTCAGGAATCGCTTGATGACAAAACCAGCTTTGACAGCCATGAAGGTACGTTATTGCAGAATTTTCTGGGGCTTCGCGATATCACCGCTGCCGATGTGATGATTCCGCGTGCCGATATTGTCTCGGTTGCGCTTGCCGATGGTTTTGATGATATTATCCAGCAAATGAGCGACGCCAATCACAGCCGCGTGCCGGTTTATCGCAACACGCTTGATGATGTTGTTGGCATTATTCATATCAAGGATTTATTTGCTCATCTTCGCAATGGCCACACGCCAAAAGTTGAGAGTCTTTTGCGGCCTGCCTTGTTTATATCGCCAACAATCCGGCTTCTTGATCTGCTTCATGAAATGCGTTTGCGTCGCCGCCATTTGGCGCTGGTTGTTGATGAATTTGGCGGGGTTGATGGTTTGATCACGATCGAAGATCTGGTTGAAGAAATTGTTGGTGAAATTGAAGATGAGCATGACACCACAGCGCAATTGCGGTTTGAGCAAAAGGGCGATGGCACGGCCATTGCCGATGCCCGGCTTGAAGTTGAAGCTCTTGAACCGATTACCGGCCCGTTGCTTGATGATGATGAACGTGACGAGATTGATACGCTTGGCGGATTGGTTTGTGCGCTTGCTGGGCGGGTACCCGGCCGCGGCGAGGTTGTGCGTCATCGCGGCGGGTTACAAATTGAAATTCTTGAAGGTGACCCGCGCCGTGTCACTTTGTTAAAACTTCGTGGATTGCCGCGTGCCAAAACCAGCCCTAACAAACCGGACTAAGAACCACGCCCTTATGCTTTTCTGGCATTTGCTTGCCGGTGCATTTGCCAGCCTGTCCTTGCCGCCATTGTTTTTATTACCGGCAATTTTTGCCTTATCGATTCCGCTTTTTGCCTATTTAAAGGCTGAAAGCCGAATGCAGGCTTCGATGATTTTTGGTGCAGCGGGTGCCGGATGGTTTCTGGCATCAACCTATTGGGTGTCGCATTCGCTGATTGTTGAATCGCCATCACCATTACTCTGGGTTTTGGCACCATTTATGGCGCTGGCACTTGCGCTTATCCTGGCGGTTTTTTGGGCTAGCGCGGCAATGGTTTCATGGTCATTCGGGCGGCGACCGGTGGCGCGCCTGTTCTGGTTTGTTGCCTTTTTCAGCCTTGGCGAATGGGCACGTGGCTTTGTGGCAACTGGATTTCCGTGGAGTCTGACCGGCAGTTTGTTTGCTGTTGATCTTGCCAGCTTGCAAGCGGCAAGCGTGATTGGCGCTTATGGGCTATGCGTGATTGCGTTATTTTTTGCATTGGTACCGGCATTCTGGGTTTTGGGGCATCGGCGTTTTGCCGCGATATTTTTGATGTTGCCTCTGGTGCTTGCCGCTTTTGGGGCACTGCGGCTTGCCAATGTATCGGATGGTAGCTCGGCATCATCGACATCAATGATCCGGCTTGTGCAACCGGCGATACCACAAGCCGACAAATGGGATCGAAGCAAACGCCAGCGCCATCTAGACAGGCTTGTCAGCTTGTCGCGCCAAGGTGATGTGGTGCCAAAATTGGTGATCTGGCCGGAAACCGCTTTTGCCGGATTTGCTAGCCGCAGTCAATCATTGCTCAACACAACCATTCGCAATGCCACGCAAAATGATGGTGTGGTGATTACCGGTATTCCGCGATTTGGCGGTGGCCGCACTTTGCTGAATTCGGCCATTATGATTGACCATGATGGTGCCATTAAAGCTGTCTATGACAAACGCCATCTTGTGCCTTTTGGCGAATATATGCCATTTCGGAAATGGCTTCCCTTCCTTGAGCCAATTGTTGGCCCGATTGATTTTGTGCCTGGCGAAAATAATCGCCTGATGCGTCTTGATGGTTATGGCAGTATGCAAATGTTGATTTGCTATGAAGTGATTTTTGCCGGCGCGGTCATTGGTCAAGAGATGCGCCCAGATATGATGATCAATATCACCAATGATGCTTGGTTTGGCCAAAGCGCAGGGCCGTGGCAGCATCTTGTTCAAGCTCAGATGCGCGCGGTCGAAGAAGGCTTGCCGCTGATGCGGGTCGCCAATACGGGCATCACTGCCGGGTTTGATTCCTTTGGCCGTGTCCTTGGACAGATGGGGCTTGGCAGGCAGGGTGTTCTTGATCTGCCGGTGCCGCCGGCTCTACCGCCAACGCTATTTGCCCGTTTCGGTAATTTGGGATTTTTTGCGCTTATTTTTTTGATTATTGGCAGTGCCACATGGCTTGACCTCTCTCGTTACATCAGGCACTAGATACCTTTAACGAAAAATTCAGGATTCCACCCATGAGCTATATCTTTACATCTGAATCTGTTTCAGAAGGCCATCCCGATAAATTATGTGATCGTGTTTCGGATACGGTTCTTGATCTGTTTTTGAAATATGAACCAGAAGCGCGTGTTGCTTGTGAAACTTTGGCAACGACAAACCTTGTTGTGCTGGCTGGTGAAGTGCGGGCCAGCAAGGGTAAAGTGGCCCAGATCATGGCCGAGATCGAGCCGGCAGTGCGGGCGGCGGTCAAAGATATCGGCTATGAACAAGACAAGTTTCATCACGCCAATTTCGAATTTCAAAATTACCTTCATGAACAATCGACCGATATCGCGATGGGTGTTGATTCAGGCGATAATAAAGATGAAGGCGCTGGCGATCAGGGGCTTATGTTTGGTTATGCCTGTGATGAAACCGATGTTTTGATGCCTGCGGCAATCCATTATTCGCATCAGATTCTAAAAGACCTTGCAACGATTCGTAAACAGGATGCCGATTTGATCCTTGGTCCCGATTCAAAAAGCCAGATCAGCCTTTTTTATGATGATGCCGGCCGTCCAACGGGTGTGCATAAGGTGGTTTTATCAACGCAACATTCTGCAGAAGCGACACAGGCTGAAATTCTGGCGCTGGTGACGCCGGTGATCGCCAATGTTCTTCCCGATGGTTGGATGGTGTCAGGTGATGATCTGCTGGTAAACCCAACCGGACAATTTGTGATTGGTGGACCGGATGGCGATACGGGTCTTACTGGCCGCAAAATCATTGTTGATACATACGGTGGGGCGGCGCCGCATGGTGGCGGTGCCTTTTCGGGAAAAGATCCGACAAAGGTTGACCGGTCGGCTGCCTATGCTAGCCGCTATTTAGCAAAAAATGTTGTTGCAGCGGGCTTGGCATCGCGTTGCACAATTCAGATCGCCTATGCGATTGGCGTTGCCGAGCCAGTGTCGCTCTATGCGAACACACATGGCACGGGCACAATTGACGATCAAAAACTGCAACAAGCGCTTCGTGACTGCATGGATTTGACGCCGCGCGGTATTCGTCAGCATCTTGGCATGAATGCGCCGATCTATGCGCCAACTGCCGCCTATGGGCATTTTGGCCGAATTGCCGATGAAGCAGGAGCGGGCACATTTAGCTGGGAAGTAACCGATCTTGTTGATGCGCTTCGCGCTGCGGCACGTTAGGATATTGCTTGCGCACATAGCCAATCGACTACATGTTGAAATATAAGGCAGATTTTGCAATGGCCGATCGTAACGCTGTTACAAAGAACGGGGTTTTAAATTATGGGGCGCCGCTGGGACCACGTTTTTATGGCCGGCGCAAAGGCCGCCCGCTTCGCGCCTCGATGAAGCGGCTTCTTGATGAAGCTTTAACGCAATTTGCCTTTGATCCGGCGCGGCCGATTGATGATCAATTTGGCCGCAAGGCTGATCGCTATCTTGAAATCGGTTTTGGCGGTGGTGAGCATCTGGCTGGCCTTGCCGCGGCGATGCCTGATTGCGATTTCATCGGCGCCGAACCTTTCATCAATGGTGTTGCCAGTCTGCTTCGCCATATTAATGAACAACAGCTTGGCAATATTCGCATCTGGCCAGATGATGTTCGACTGATCATGCCTAGTTTTGGGGCGGCAAGCTTTGCTGGTGCCTTTATCATGTTTCCCGATCCATGGCCGAAAAAACGCCATGCGGCGCGGCGCATTCTGCAAAACACCCTTCTTGACCAGCTTGCGGTGATGATCCGGCCAGGTGGAAGGCTGGTTCTGGCAAGTGATCACCCTGCTGCAAAAAGCTGGCTTTTGCAGGCTGCCACCGCGCATGCTGATTTTATGTGGACAGCCCGCGGCCCCCAAGATTGGCGTCAACGCCCCGCCGAATTGCCCGAAACGCGCTATATGAAAAAGGCTGATCGCGCCGAACGCCAATCATCTTGGTTTCTGTTTCAGTGTCGCGGCGGTGCGGGCTGACTTGATGATTTTGTAACCGGATGAGTGACAAATTGGCATCACAGGCTTGCTGCCTCTTGCCCCTTGCTTTTTTGCCTATCACCGCTTATAACAAGACGAAATAAAGCTGTCGCAGTCAGACGGTGGGCCGCTGGCCCACTTTTTTATTGCCTTTTTTGAGAGGTTTATTGTTCTTTCTAAGGGGTTTTGGCCGGTTTTAAAAAAGCGATACAGCTTTAGGTTAGCGTTACGGCAATTGCCCCCTATGGGTACGCCAATAGTCAGGGTTTTTAGGAGGCATTTTGGTCGAAGCCAAGATAAGCCAGATTATCGAAGATGTAGTTACCGAGCTTGGCTTTGGCCTTGTGCGGGTGCAGTTTTCGGGTGGGCAAACGGGTCGCAACCAGTTGCAGATCATGGCCGAGCCGAAAGAAGATCGTGAAATGACGGTCGAAGATTGCCAGATGTTAAGTCGGCATATTTCGACATTGCTTGATGTTGATGACCCCATTGCCGCTGCCTATGTTCTTGAAGTGAGTTCGCCTGGCATTGATCGACCATTGACACGGATTGAACATTTTGAGCGGTTCAATGGTGAATTGGCGAAAATAACATTGCGCATGATGCTTGATGGACGGCGGCGGTTTCAAGGCCGGCTCACTGGCCTGACAGATGATGGCAAGATTGGCCTTGAAACAAGCTTTGGCAGATTTGAATTTGCCTTTGATGACATTGAATCGGCACGGATCGATCCAAGTGAAATTTTTGAACGGCGCAGCTAGGACCGAAGCGGCGGTGAATGAAGGTCAAAACAACAAAGAATTTTCGTAATAAATGGCGCGCCACATATGGTGCAAAGACAAACCAAAGGTGAGACGACTATGGATACATCATCAATTCCAGGCCTCGAGCTAATTCAAGTTGCCGATGTGGTGGCGCGTGAAAAATCAATTGAGCGCGAAGAAGTCATGCTGGCGATGGAAGAAGCCATCCAAAAGGCCGGTCGGGCGAAATATGGGCTAGACCGTGATATCCGGGCGATGATTGATCGCAAAACCGGTGCCATTCGTCTTGAGCGTTGGATCGAAGTTGTCGAAGAAGTTGAAGATGAATCGATGCAGATGAGTCTTGCTGAAGGTGCCAAGCAAAATCCGCCATTGGCTGCGGGTGAGTTTTGGCGCCAATCTTTGCCGCCAATTGAATTTGGCCGGATTGCCGCGCAAACTGCAAAACAGGTTATTTCACAAAAAGTGCGTGATGCCGAACGCGCACGCCAGTTTGAAGAATATAAGCACCGTATTGGCGAAATTGTTGTTGGTACAGTCAAGCGGGCTGAAAGCTATTCAATCACGGTTGATCTTGGCCGCGCCGAAGCGGTGATTCGCCGCGAGGAAATGATCCCGCGTGAAAACCTGCGCCAAGGCGATCGTGTTCGTGCCTATATCATCGATGTTCGTGAAGAGCCGCGCGGCCCCCAGATTTTCCTGTCGCGGGCTTGTAATGAATTTATGGCTAAGCTGTTTACCCAAGAAGTGCCTGAAATCTATGATGGCATTATCGAAATCAAGGGCGTTGCCCGCGAGCCTGGCAGCCGTGCCAAAATTGCCGTTCTGTCAAATGATCCGGGCATTGATCCGGTTGGTGCTTGTGTTGGTATGCGCGGTAGCCGTGTTCAGGCCGTTGTTGGCGAATTACAGGGTGAAAAAGTTGAAATCATTCCTTATATCGAAGACCCAGCCGCTTTTGTGGTGAATGCGTTGGCACCTGCCGAAGTCGCCAAGGTGGTGATGGATGAGGTTGCTGGCCGGATGGAAGTTGTTGTTCCGGACGATCAATTGAGCCTTGCGATTGGGCGTCGTGGCCAGAATGTGCGTTTAGCGTCGCAATTGTCGGGTTGGTATATTGATGTTCTGACTGAGGCCGAAGAATCCGAACGCCGCCAAGAAGAGTTTAAAACACGTTCAACACGCTTTATTGATGCGTTGAATATTGATGATGTGATTGCGCATCTTCTTGTTGCTGAAGGTTTTGTCTTCCCTGAAGAAATTGCCGAAAGCACATTGGAAGAGCTGGCCGCGATTCAGGGCTTTGACGAAGATATTGCTGGCGAATTGCAGAATCGCGCCATCGAATTTGTCGAGCGTGAGTCAGACCGGATCAATGCAGCGCTTGATGAGATGAAGGTCGCTGACGATCTTCGCGCCTTTGAATATATCAGCCTTGCCATGTTGTTGACCCTTGCCGAAAATGAAATCCGCACGCTTGATGATCTTGCCGGTCTTGATAATGAAGAGCTTGTCGAGCTTTTAGGTCAGCATGGTCTTAGCGATGATGGCGAAGCTGGTGATATTATCATGGCTGCACGGGCGCATTGGTTCACAGATGAAACCGCTGACAGCACAGACACCGACAATGCGTCGGGTTCGTCTGACAGCTAGGCCATGAGGGGCTATCTGTCATGGCTGAGCGCACCTGTATCGCAACTGGGCAAACGCTTTCCCCGCACAAGCTAATTCGCTTTGTTGCGGCACCGGATGGCTATGCTGTTGCCGATCTTGCAGGACGTCTGCCCGGCCGTGGCGCGTGGGTGACAGCCGAAGAGTCTATCATTCGCAAAGCCGATCAAAAAGGTCATTTGAAGCGCGCTCTTGGCGTGGGATTAAAATCGGTTGATGCTGATATTGCCGCCATTGCTGTTGGGTTACGGGCGCGCATCATTGCCACAGCATCAATGGCACGCCGTGCTGGTATGCTTCTTGGTGGTGGTGGCAAATTATTATCTGAAGGCCATTTTGAAGGCTTGCTTGCGGCGGCGGATGCTTCGCCGCGCGAACTTGCAAAAATGAAATCCAAGCTTGATGTAGATTGGGTTAGCCAGTCATTCAGCGCAACCGAACTTGGCCGCATATGTGGTCGTGACAGTTTAGCTTTTGTTGGGTTGCGGGCATCGACTGGCAATGGTTCAGGAAAATTAGTACGCACGGTTCATGAAGATATCATGCGTTTAGAGGGGTTTTACACAACAGCGGGTTGTAATGACCTGCCTGACCGGTGTATCACCTAGGCGTAACGGTTTGACCAGCGTATGTGAGATTATGCGGTGGTGAATACCAAGAAAGGTTCGAAATGACTGACGATAGCAGTAAACCAAAAAAACTGAGTCTCTCAGGTAGCAAATTGACGCTTGGCAATATTGATGCCAGCAAGCTGCGTGCCGGGCCCTCAGTTGGAGGTGCGCGCAAAACGGTTCAAGTTGAAGTCCGGCGCAAACGCGCTCCGGCGGCACCGCAGCGCGGTGGGGCACCAGCGCCTGAACCAGTTGTAACTGAACCTGTACAAACCGCCGCCGCACCTGCCGCGCCAGCTCCATCGGCACCTGCTGCTGATGATCGGTTAACCGCGCAAGAACGCGCCGCGCGGGTTCGCGCCCTGCAAGAAGGGCTTGCCAAGGCTGATGCACCATCCGGCGAGACAAAAGCGCCTGCTGAAACATCTGCTGAAATTTCGGTTGAAACACCGATTGAAGCCGCTGCACCCGAAGCCGCACTCGAACCCGAAATGCCGCTTGATCCGATTGCCGCGCGCCGCGCTGCCGAACTTGCTGAATTGCAGGAAATCGAGGCTGGTGAAGAGCGTCGCCGTAGTGAAGAGAATAAAAAACATACCGATGCCCATGCTGCCCGCCGTCAGGTTACTGAAGGTGCGCCAAGCGATGCGGCAACAGCGGCCAATAAATTTGGTCCAACGCCAACCGAAATGCAAAATCGCCGTCGCCGTGAAGCTGAAGAAATGGCACCACGCCGCCCAGCACCACGCCGCGAAGCTGCGGGTCGTCGCCAATCAGGTAAAATGACCATTACGCAGGCTTTGTCGGGTGATGACAGCCGTCGCCAGCGTTCGCTTGCATCGGTCAAGCGCCAGCGTGAGCGGGCGCGGATGCGCGAAGAACAGCCACAGGTCAAACAGCTTCGTGATGTGATTATTCCTGACAGTATTACGGTTGGTGAATTGGCAAACCGTATGGCCGAGCGTACCGCCGATGTGGTGAAAGAGCTGATGAAGCTGAACATCATGGCAACAGCGACACAGGCCATTGATGGTGAAACCGCTGAATTGGTCGCTGGCGAATTTGGGCACCGGATTCAGCGTGTATCGGAATCGGATATCGAAATTGGCCTTGGTGGTGATGATGATCCGGCGGAAAGCCTGCAACCACGCCCGCCTGTTGTGACCATTATGGGTCACGTTGACCATGGTAAAACCAGCCTTCTTGATGCCATTCGCCGCACTGATGTTGCGGCGGGTGAATCCGGGGGAATCACCCAGCATATCGGTGCTTATCAGATCAAAACAGTGGCCGATAATGTCATTACATTCATTGATACGCCGGGCCATGAGGCCTTTACCGAAATGCGGTCACGCGGGGCCAATATCACTGATATTGTCGTTCTGGTTGTGGCGGCTGATGATTCGGTTATGATGCAAACCATCGAAGCGATTAACCATGCCAAGGCGGCAGGTTGCCCAACGATTGTTGCCGTCAATAAATGTGACAAGCCCGCCGCCGATCCGGCGCGCGTACGAAGCGATTTGTTGCAGCATGAAATCATCACCGAAGATTTTGGTGGTGATGTTTTATGTGTTGATGTGTCGGCACATACAGGGATGGGTCTCGACAAGCTGGAAGAAGCCATCATGTTGCAGGCCGAACTTCTCGAATTGAAGGCCAACCCTGATCGTCCGGCCGAGGGTGTTGTTGTTGAATCAAAGGTTGAGCGCGGCAAGGGATCGGTTGCCACTTTGCTGGTTCAGCGCGGTACCTTGAAGCAAGGCGATATTTTTGTCATTGGTGCGGAAAGCGGCCGTGTTCGCGCGTTGCTTGACGATCGAGGCAAAACCCTGAAATCAGCAGGCCCGGGTCAACCTGTTGAAATTCTGGGTCTGAACGGCACGCCGATGGCGGGCGATAGTTGTGTTGTTGTTGAAAGCGAAGCGCGTGCGCGTGAAATTGCCGAATATCGGACACGCCGCAACCGTGATCACGAGGCCGCGCGCGGTGCGCGTGGATCGGTCGAGCAGATGTTATCGGCAATTGCTGCTGGTGAAGCCGAAGAATTACCGGTTGTTATCAAGACCGATGTTCATGGCTCGCTTGAGGCCATTCGTGTTGCGCTAGAAAAGCTGGGAACCGAACAGGTGAAGGTGCGTCTGTTATCGGCCGGTGTTGGTGCGCTTAGCGAGTCTGACATCAGCCTTGCCGCCGCCTCAAATGCCATCGTAATTGGCTTTAACGTTCGGGCGATTCCGCAGGCGCGTGATCTGGCAAAACGCGACGGTGTTGAAATACGTTATCACTCGATCATTTATGAACTGATCGATGAAGTCAAAGCGGCAATGGGCGGCCTTCTTAGCCCCGACACGCAAGAAGATTTCATTGGTTATGCCGAAATTCGTCAGGTCTTTGGTGTGTCAAAAATTGGCAAGATTGCCGGTTGTATGGTGACCGAAGGCGTCATCAAACGTGGCTGCAAGGTTCGTTTGCTGCGGGATAATGTGGTGATTCATGAAGGCTCGCTCAAAACCCTGAAACGCTTTAAAGATGAAGTCAAAGAAGTGCGCGAAGGTTTTGAATGCGGAATGGGATTCGAAAATTATTCCGACCTTCAGGAAAAAGATATGATCGAATGTTTCGAACTTCGTGAAGTTGCACGAACACTCGATTAACAACGGCTAAGTTGGTGACAGGATGTGCTGGTTTGGCCTGTCCTGACACTTGGTTAAAGGGATGAGGGTTATGCCGTCAAAATCGCGTCGTCCGCAATCTGCAAAAGGGCCAAGCCAGCGTCAATTACGCGTTGGTGAAACATTGCGCCATGCTTTGTCGGAAATTTTGATGCGCGAAGATTTCTTTGATCCTGATCTTGCCAACGTGTCGATCACCATTTCGGAAATTACCGTCAGCCCAGACCTGGCCAATGCGCGGGTCTATACAATGCCGCTTGGTGGGGTCAATATTGAAGTTGTTTTGCCAGCCTTGAATCGGTTGGCACCTCTGATCCAGTCGTTTGTTGCCAAAAAAGTGCATTTGCGGCGCACCCCACGCCTGCGGTTTCTGCTTGATGAAAGCTTTGAAAATGCAGCGCGGATGAACGAGCTTTTTGCCGCCATCCGTCAAGGCTGATTGTGCGATGGCACGCAAACGCGGACAGCTAATTCATGGCTGGGTTAATCTTGATAAACCAAAAGGTATAAGCTCGGCCAAGGCAGTGGCGATTGTCAGGCGGGTTTTTGACGCTGCAAAGGCCGGTCATGGTGGCACGCTTGACCCGCTGGCAAGCGGTGTTCTTCCTATTGCCCTTGGCGAAGCTACTAAAACCGTATCTTTTGCGATGAGCCAGCAGAAATCCTATGAATTTGAATTGGCCTGGGGAAGCGAAACCAGCACCGATGATGGCGAAGGCAGTGTGACTCGCCAGTCGGATCACCGCCCGGATGCGGCCGTGATTGATGCGGCGCTAGCGCATTATCAAGGCCATATCCAACAAGTACCGCCGTTCTATTCGGCAATTAAGGTTGATGGCAAGCGCGCCTATGATTTGGCACGAAAGGCAGGCGATGATGAGGCGGCGATCACGCTGGACTCGCGAGAGATTTACATTGAATCCTTTCGTCGAATTGCGTCAGATCAGAACCATGCCCGATTCTATGTTGCTTGTGGTAAAGGCGCCTATATTCGGGCATTGGCACGCGACCTTGGGCGCGATCTTGGTACGGCAGCGCATGTCACCGCGCTTCGGCGGCTGTCAGTCGGACAATTTCATGCCGATCATGCGATTTCACTGGATTTTTTAGAGAAGCTGCCGCATAGTGCCGCCGCTTTAGAGCATTTGCATCCTGTGGTGAGTGCGCTGGACGACATCCCGGCGCTACCCATTTCAGGGAATGAGGCAACGAAGCTTCGCCATGGTCAGACAATTCCTGTGATCAGTGCATCAGCACAGGATCGTTTTCAGGCGCTTTTGACCGGTGCAACCGCAATCGCCATGGAGGGAGACCGTCCGGTGGCTTTGGTAGTGGTCAAAGCTGGCGCGGTTTGTCCTGTTCGTGTGCTGAATATTTAACTTAAACCCATATAGGAGGTTTCGATGTCGATTACGCAGGAACGTAAAGCCGAGCTAATTGCTGAGTTTGGCAAAAACGACAAGGATTCAGGATCTGCATCAGTTCAGGTGGCTATTTTGTCTGAGCGCATTCGCAACCTGACCGAGCATCTAAAAGACCATAAAAAAGATTTCGGGTCACGCCGCGGCCTTTTGGCCATGGTTGGCCAGCGTCGCAGTCTTCTTGACTATATCAAGTCGGGCAATGTTGCGACTTATAAGGCGTTGATTGAGAAGTTAGGCTTGCGCCGCTAAGCCTTCTTCACAGAAAGCCTAAAAAAACCGTCCTGCCATTGGTAGGGCGGTTTCTGCATGTGGCGCATTTTATTTGCTTTTTTCAAAATTGCGTGCGAGAACAGCCGGGATCAAAGGGATTAGAAATTAACAGGGCACGAACAAGGCCGATTGAGGGTGCCCCCGACAACCAGATGCAGACAGAGCGCTGGCACGACGAGATAACCTTCAATACATTTTAATTCCTTTGTCACAGCAATGTTCATCATGAGGATGTGCGTTGTATTTTTGCTGTTCTCTTGCTGGATTGCTGGCGCTGAGATGAAATGAAAGAGATGAAATAGATGTTCAAGTTATTCCGCAAAGAATTGGAATGGGGCGGTACAAAGCTGGTTCTTGAAACCGGTAAAGTTGCCCGTCAAGCCGATGGCGCCGTTATGGTCAGCCTTGGTGAGACAAAAGTACTATGTACAGCTGTTGCGGCGCAAAGCCCAAAGCCTGGTCAGGATTTTTTCCCATTGACCGTCAATTATCAGGAAAAAGCCTTTGCAGCGGGTAAAATCCCCGGCGGCTTTTTCAAGCGTGAAGGCCGTCCTTCGGAAAATGAAACCCTTGTTTGCCGTCTGATTGATCGCCCGATCCGTCCGTTATTCCCGAAATCATTCAAATGTGAAACTCAGGTTATCTGTACCGTTCTGGCGCATGATATGGAAAATAATCCTGATATCGCCGCGATGATTGGTGCTTCGGCAGCTTTGACCTTATCCGGTGTGCCGTTCTTTGGCCCGATTGCCGCTGCGCGCATTGGCTGGATTGATGGAGCCTATGTTTTGAACCCAACCGTCGATCAGATGGATGAAAGCGAACTTGATCTGATCATGGCGGGAACGCATGAAGGCGTTTTGATGGTTGAATCAGAAGCCAAGGAACTGTCAGAAGAAATCATGCTTGGCGCGGTGAATTTTGGTCACCAGTCCGTCAAGCCGGTGATTGATGCCATTATCGAACTAGCCGAATCATGTGCTAAAGAGCCCCGCGCGCTTCCCGAAGAGCCAGCAGAAATTGCTGATATCAACAGGGCTCTAAAGGGTTTTGCCAAGGGTTTTGAAGCCGCTTATAAAATTGCCGATAAAACCGATCGTCAGGCAGCTTTGAATGAGGTTCGCGCCGAAGCAAAAGTCGCAATTGGCGATGATTATGATGCCGTTCTTGTTGGTGGCCTAATCAAAGGCATGGAAGCCGATGTTGTTCGTGGTGCGATCTTGAAAACCGGCGTTCGGATTGATGGTCGTGACACAAAGACCGTTCGCCAGATTGTTGCCGAGGCTGGATTCCTGCCGCGGGCGCATGGATCATCTTTGTTCACCCGCGGTGAAACACAGGCGATGGTTGTTGCCACGCTTGGCACGGGTCAGGACGAGCAAATTATTGATGCGTTGGTTGGTGAAAGTCGGTCTAGCTTCATGCTTCATTATAATTTTCCACCATATTCAGTTGGCGAGGCTGGCCGTGTTGGTTCGCCTGGTCGTCGTGAAATTGGTCATGGAAAATTGGCATGGCGTGCGCTTCGTCCGTTGCTGCCAAGCAAAGATGAATTTCCCTACACGATCCGGCTTGTTTCTGAAATCACCGAATCAAACGGATCATCTTCAATGGCGACCGTTTGTGGTGGTTCATTGGCGATGATGGATGCTGGCGTGCCATTGAAACGTCCGGTTGCTGGTATTGCGATGGGATTGATCAAAGAAGGCGATGATTTTGCCGTTCTATCCGATATTCTTGGTGATGAAGATCATCTTGGCGATATGGATTTTAAAGTTGCCGGTTCACAAAATGGTGTGACCTCATTGCAGATGGATATCAAAATCACATCAATCACACCTGAGATTATGCAAATTGCACTTGATCAGGCACGCGATGGCCGAATTCATATTCTCGATGAAATGGCCAAGGCATTGACCTCGGCGCGTGATGATTTGGCCGATAGCGCGCCAAAGATCACCACCTTGAAAATTCCGGTTGACAAAATCCGCGACATCATTGGCCCGGGCGGCAAAATCATCCGTGAAATCTGTGAAGAAACAGGTGCCAAGATTGATATCGAAGATGATGGCACCGTCAAGGTTGCAGCCGTTTCAGGCTCATCAGGTGAAGCCGCTGTTGCGCGGATTCGTGATATTGTTGCCGAGCCAGAGCTTGGCGTGATCTATAACGGCACTGTAGTCAAAACGGTTGATTTCGGGGCGTTCGTCAATTTCCTTGGGGCAAAAGACGGGCTGGTTCATATTTCCGAGCTGCAAAATGGCCGTACCGAAAAAACCACCGACATCTGTAAAGATGGTGATGCGGTTAAGGTCAAGGTCATCGGCTTTGATGATCGTGGTAAGGTAAAGCTGTCAATGAAGCGCGTTGATCAGGAAACCGGTGCCGATCTTGAGGCTGCTGCTGCTGAAACTGCTGAATAGGCCGCAACAAGAATCGAACAGGACGAAAAAAGGCGGTGTCATTGGCACCGCCTTTTGCTTATCTAAGATTATTACAGCTTAGAATTCGCCTGGAATGCCGACGCTATTATAACCACCATCAACAAAATGCACTTCACCGGTTACGCCTGACGATAAATCTGAAACCAGATAAAGACCGGTACGCCCAACCTCATCAAGCCCGGGATTGCGTTTAAGTGGCGCATGATGTTCGGCATGGCGGAAAATGTGCCGCGCCCCGGTAATCGCCGCGCCAGCAAGTGTGCGCATCGGTCCGGCCGATAATGCATTGACCCGAATATTCTGACCACCAAGATCAACCGCAAGATAGCGAACTGAGGCTTCTAGGGCAGCTTTGGCAACCCCCATGACATTGTAATTTGGTGTGCTTCGTTGCGCGCCAAGAAAGCTAAGCGTTACCAATGCACCGCCATCGGGCATCATGTCACGGGCGGCGCGCGCGACTTCGGTAAAGGAATAGGCCGATACCATCATGGTATTTTCGAAATTTTCACGGCTCGTATCCATATAGGCGCCTTTTAATTCGTTCTTGTCGGAAAATGCCAAGGCATGGACGACAAAATCGATTGTTGGCCAACGTGTTGCCAATTCGGCAAAACAGCGGTCAACCGCGCCTTCCTTGGCAACATCACATTCGATCATGATGTTTGACCCAATTGATTCGGCCAAGGGTACCAGCCTTTTGCCAAACCCTTCCATTTGATAGGAAAAAGCAATTTTGGCACCTTGTTTGGCGGCGGCTTCGGCAATGCCCCATGCGATGGATTTGTCATTCGCAACACCCATCACAAGGCCGCGTTTGCCAGCCAGTAAAGTTCCGGGCTGCATATTATACCCTTCGTAAGGCCAATGTGGCGTTGGTGCCGCCAAAGCCAAATGAGTTGGACAATGCCAGATTGATTGAAAAATCATCCATGCGGCTTTGCGCCACTGGAATATCGCCAATGGCCGGATCGGGCGTGTGGATATTGGCGGATGCGGCAATGAATTTATTCTGCATCATGATAATCGTATATATGGCTTCTTGAACCCCTGTCGCACCAAGCGAATGGCCGGTCAATGATTTGGTCGAAGTAACAACTGGAAGATGACCACGCGGGCCAAAGACAGTGCGAACCGCATCAAGTTCCTTGACATCGCCAACTGGCGTTGAGGTGCCATGCGCATTGATGTAATCCACCTTATCGGTAAGCTTGTTACCATCAAAACCAGCAAGTGCCAGTTCCATGCAGCGCACTGCGCCTTCGCCAGATGGTGCAACCATGTCCGCGCCATCTGAATTGGCACCATAGCCAACCAGTTCAGCATAGATTTTTGCCCCGCGTGCCACCGCATGATCCATATCTTCAAGAACAACCATGCCGCCGCCGCCAGCAATCACAAATCCATCGCGGTCGGCATCATAGGGGCGTGAGGCCAGTTCTGGCGTTTCGTTATATTTCGAAGACATTGCCCCCATCGCGTCAAACAGAACGGATAAGGTCCAATGCAGTTCTTCGCCGCCGCCGGCAAAGACAATATCTTGGCTGCCACTACGAATGGCATCAGCACCAGCGGTAATACAATGTGCCGAGGTTGAACAAGCCGAGGAAATTGAATAATTGATGCCGCGAATTTTGAAAAAAGTGGCGATACAGGCCGAAACGGTCGACGACATGCAACGCGGCACCATGTAAGGTCCAATACGTTTTGGGCCTTTTTCGCGGGTGATATCAAAGGCGGCAAGAAGGTTAGCCGTTGATGGGCCACCCGAACCGGCGACAAGACCGCTTCGTTCATTTGACACTTGATGATCTTCAAGCCCAGCATCAACAATGGCCTGTTCCATAGCCAGAACCGCATAGGCAGCCCCTTCACCCATAAAGCGAAGCTGTTTGCGATCAACATGATCGGCAACATCAAGCTTGACGGTGCCATGCACCTGACTGCGGAATCCAAGTTCGGTATATTCCGGTGCGGCAACAATGCCCGAGGTTCCGTTACGCAACGAATTGGTGACTTCGCTGACATTATTTCCAATCGAGGAAACGATTCCGATTCCGGTAATGGCAACACGGCGCATGATCTTTAAGCTCCTTCGGGGGTAAACAGGCCAACGCGGATATCATTGGCTTCAAAAACAACTTCGCCATCGCAAAGCACTTTGCCATCAGCAATGCCCATCACAAGGCGGCGCATGATGACCCGCTTCATATCAAGACGAAACGTCACAAGCTTGTTGCTTGGCAGAATCTGACCAGTGAATTTCACCTCACCAACCGACAGGGCGCGCCCCCGTCCAAGCCCGCCTGACCAGCCCAGAAAAAAGCCAACAAGCTGCCATAGCGCATCCATGCCAAGACAGCCCGGCATAACCGGATCGCCTTCAAAATGACAAGGAAAGAACCAAAGATCGGGGTTCAAATCAAATTCAGCATCAATCTGTCCTTTACCAAATTCACCACCATTATCATCAATGCGGGTAATGCGATCACACATCAGCATTGGCGGCAATGGCAATTGCGGGTTTCCTGGCCCGAACATCTGGCCTTTGGCGCAGCTGATTAATTCATCATAGGCAAACGAGCTTTGATCTTTGGGCGACATCTTAACTTCCTTGTTACAAACGGGCGCGCGTCTTAGGTCAAAATGACCTTGCAGGCCTGCCGGTTTTGATTTTCCTGCTATGCCTATATTCGGTGAAAACACCGAATATAGGCAAGGCTAACAGGGAAAAATCACGTGGTTTCCTGTCTTTTGCTACGACATAAAGCGCAGCTTTTAACGCCCTATAGAAAGCACGAAATACCCCTCCAAGCCAAGGCATTATTGACATTTGGCCGGTGACCGCCCATTTTGACCCTGCGATGGGAAAGATGAGTCACAAAAATATGACCCAAACGGACAGAATGACGCCAACGGCGCAATTTGCCGAAAAACTGCGCTTCGCCGGTTTGCGGCCAACGCGCCAGCGGGTGGCGATTGCCGCGCTGCTTCTTGATGGCCGCCATCGCCATGTAACAGCCGATAGCCTGACCGAAGAGATCACCACTGCTGGTCTGCATGTTTCGGGCGGGACGGTTTATAATACATTGAATCAATTTACCGAGGCTGGTTTGCTTCGTCGGGTGATGGTTCATAATGATTATAGCCTGTTTGATACCAACACCGATCATCACCATCATTTCTATGAAGCCGAAAATGACCAACTTGTCGATATTCCCCATGATGATGTGATTCTGGCACAATTGCCTGCCGCGCCTGATGGGCATGAAATCAAAGTGGTTGATGTGGTAATCCATATTCAAAGCAAAAATTCCTAATCGCCGATTTGGCGTTAGATCTGCCTTTATCTAGTTTAAAATCATTCTAAAGAGCCTTGACCCAACCAGGCTTCATACCTATCTTCTGACGAAGACAAACCTTGCGTAGAAGCCCGTTGTAATTGCCGGAAACCAAAGGTGATGTGACCATACGCACAAGATCTAATCGGAGAGACAGATGGACGGAAATAATGCGGGCAAATGCCCAGTAATGCACGGAGCTGTTACAACCAACAGCGCTAGCGGCACCTCAAATCGTGAATGGTGGCCGAACCAATTGAATGTTGGCATTCTTCACCAGCATGATCAAAAGTCAAATCCGATGGGCGCGAATTTTAATTATCGCGAAGAATTCAAGTCGATTGATTACAAGGCCCTGAAAAAAGACCTTCATGATTTGATGACTGATTCGCAGGATTGGTGGCCAGCCGATTATGGTCATTATGGCCCGTTCTTTATCCGCATGACATGGCACGCAGCTGGCACCTATCGCAGCGGCGATGGTCGTGGCGGCGGCGGCACAGGTGCGCAGCGTTTTGCGCCCCTCAATAGCTGGCCGGATAATGGTAATCTTGATAAAGCGCGCCGCCTGCTATGGCCGATCAAACAGAAATATGGCAATAAAATCAGCTGGGCTGATTTGCTGATCCTGACCGGCAATGTCGCGATTGAATCAATGGGTGGCAAAACGTTTGGATTTAGTGGTGGCCGTGAAGATATTTGGGCACCTGAAGAAGATATCTATTGGGGCGTTGAAAGTGAATGGCTTGCGAATAACCGCTATTCAGGCGACCGCGAGTTGGCCAACCCGCTTGCCGCTGTGCAGATGGGTTTGATCTATGTCAATCCTGAAGGTCCAGACGGCAACCCAGATCCACTTGCCAGTGCAAGAGATGTTCGTGAAACTTTTGGCCGGATGGCAATGAATGACGAAGAAACCGTTGCCCTTGTTGCCGGTGGTCATACCTTCGGTAAGGCGCATGGTGCGGGTGATGCCGGTCTTGTTGGTGCCGAACCGGAAGGCGCCGCTATCGAAGAAATGGGTTTTGGCTGGATCAGCAGCTATGGATCGGGCAAGGGAAGCGATACCATTACAAGCGGTATCGAAGGTGCGTGGACAGCGGATCCGACAAAATGGGATAATGGCTATTTTGATCTCCTCCTTGGCTATGAATGGGAATTGACCAAAAGCCCGGCCGGTGCGCATATCTGGCATGCGGTTAATCCAAAGGAAAGCGATCTAGCACCTGATGCCGAAGATGCGTCAATCCGCGTTCCAACCATGATGACAACAGCCGATATGGCGATGCGCGAAGATCCGATTTACCGCGAGATTTCCGAGCGCTTCCATAAAAATCCCGATCAGTTTGCCGATGCGTTTGCACGTGCTTGGTTCAAATTGCTGCATCGTGATATGGGGCCAAAAAGCCGTTATGTGGGTCCAGAAGTGCCAGATGAAGAATTGATCTGGCAAGACCCGATCCCGGCTGGCAATGCCAATTATGATGTTGATGCGGTCAAAGCCCGTATCGCAGCCAGCGGCCTCAGCGTTCAAGAGATGGTCGAAACCGCATGGGCAAGCGCATCAACCTATCGCGGCTCAGACATGCGTGGCGGTGCCAATGGTGCGCGTATTCGGCTTGCACCCCAAAAAGATTGGGCGGCAAACAAGCCGGATCAATTGGCGCGGGTTTTGTCGGTTCTTGAGCCAGTCGCGGCCGACACAGGCGCATCGATTGCCGATGTGATTGTGCTTGCAGGTAATGTTGGTATTGAACAGGCATCAGGCGTGAAGGTTCCATTTACACCTGGTCGTGGCGATGCAACACAGGCACAAACCGACATTGAATCATTTGAGGTTCTTGAGCCGGTGGCTGATGGTTTCCGTAATTTCCAGAAAACCGACTTTACAGTCAGTCCGGAAGAAATGCTGCTTGATAAAGCCCAGCTATTGGGTCTTACAGCACCGGAAATGACCGTTCTTGTTGGTGGTATGCGAGCCTTGGGCATCAGTGAAAAAAACCATGGTGTCTTTACCAAAACACCGGGCAAATTGACCAATGACTTCTTTGTCACTTTGCTTGATATGGGTGTTGAATGGAAGCCAACGGGAAGCAATTCTTACGAAGCGCGTGATCGTGCCACTGGCAAAGTGGTTCGTAGCGGTACGCGGGTCGATCTTGTCTTTGGATCAAATTCCCAGCTTCGTGCGCTTGCCGAGGTTTATGCGACCAACCAGTCACATGATAAGTTTGTGGCCGATTTCGTGGCAGCCTGGACCAAGGTAATGAATGCTGACCGGTTTGATCTCGCCTAAAACGGCCTATCTTTTACCGGCGTAAATAATCGCGGCATCCCAGTAAAATGGGGTGCCGTTTCTATTAAAAATATAAACCTTAATCGAGGCTTTCGGTTTCGAGAAGTCCCCAGACGGCTTGCCGTTTGATCCAGCCGCGAACATCATTATTTGCCACACGGCACCATGCTTTTGGACAGGATTGCAATTCCATCAGTGCCAACCGTTCGGCAAGGGCAATGACATTTGATGTTTCATCGGGGTTAGCATGGATTTTCGCCATATTCTTTTGCACCAGCGCCATGCGCCGAAGCGACAGAACCGATCCATGCATCCATCCTGCGGTGCCATCATGGTCAATCACCTTGCGCCAGATGCCGAATTCAGCATCAACCAGAAGCGGCAGACCAGCTTTTCGATATTGCCATAAAACCGGATATTCCCGCCCGGGGCCAGCCCGCAAATTAGCCTCGTTAAATTTCAATGTCACATAGCGCGGTACGGGCAAGCCACTGCCGCGAACGGTCAATTTGGCCTCTTGTGCGTACGCCATGCCATTTCCGGATGGCAAGCCAATTGGCGAAATCACCGTTGGCAATAGCCAGAAAAGGCCAAAAACTATCGCCATGAACAGCGGTTTTTGAAATATCACAATAAATTTTTTTGTCATGCTGCTCGTTGTTCTGGTAGAGTTTTGGCGGTATTTGGTGCAGATTGATGCGGGCTAAAGAATTAATTCAATAGACTCTTTGCTCGGCGCCGCAAGCATAGGGTTTTTTCAGGCTAATTGCCAGCCAGAGTTCGGTATTTGTTTTCAATTTAAGAGAGCCATCAATGAGTCAAAGCAAACCAAAAGTGATTTTGACACGCAAGCTTCCGGAGACAATCGAAACCCGGATGCGTGAGCTTTTTGACACAACTTTGAATGATATTGACAAGGCGTTGAGCCGTGACGAGCTGGAAATGGCGGTAAAGACAGCGGATGTTCTCGTGCCAACCGTTACTGATAAAATTGACGCTGATTTGATTGCCAAGGCAGGAAGCCAGCTTCGTCTGATTGCCTCATTTGGAACTGGCGTTGATCATATCGATCTTGGTGCGGCAAAGGCGCGCGGCATTACCGTTACCAATACCCCTGGCGTTTTAACCGAAGATACGGCTGATGTCACAATGGCGTTGATTCTCGCGGTGCCGCGGCGGATTGCCGAAGGCGATGCGCTGGCACGATCAGGCCAATGGCAGGGCTGGTCGCCAACAGGCATGCTTGGTCATCGCATTAATGGAAAACGGCTTGGCATTGTTGGTATGGGCCGGATTGGTGAAGCGGTTGCGCGGCGGGCGCGTGGATTTGGCCTGTCGGTTCATTATCATAACCGGAAACCGGTTCACCCCGAGACTGAAGCCGAACTTGAGGCAACCTATTGGGAATCGCTTGAACAGATGTTGGCACGTGTTGATATTGTGTCGGTAAATTGCCCACATACATCGGCGACAAATCATCTATTATCGCGTGAAAGACTGTCGCTGATGCAGCGCTCGGCCTATCTGGTGAATACATCACGCGGCGAAGTGGTTGATGAGATTGCGCTTGCCGATCTTTTGGCGCGGCGTCATATCGCGGGTGCCGGACTTGATGTTTATAGCAGTGAGCCGGAAATCCCGGCTGGGCTTCGTGCATTGCCGAATGTTGTTTTACTGCCCCATATTGGATCGGCGACCATTGAAGGGCGTTTGCAAATGGGTGACAAGGTGATCATCAATGTGCAGACATTCTGGGATGGTCATACCCCGCCAGATCGGGTGATTGAGGCCATGCTATAGCCATATCTGGCTTGTGGCATTGCCCTGCTGGACTTGCCAATTATGAGTCACTTGTTTTTGCGCCGATTTTAACCCGCAGCGCCGGATGATGTGCCGCAACAGCTGCAATCGGTCCGTGCAACGGTTTGAATTTCCATAAAATCGCTTCCCGCCGCTTCAATCAGCAAAAGCCGTCCGGTTAAGGTGCGTGGCTCGCCAAGAATAATCTTGATGGTTTCAAGCGCCTGCAATGTCCCAACCAATCCGGCAACAGGCCCAAGAATGCCCGCTTCGGAACAGCCCGGTGCCTGTTTTGCATCGGGCATGGCCGGAAATACGCATCGATAACACGGGCTGCCAAGATGTCCTTTGACGCTGCTCTGAAAGACTGAGACCTGTCCTTCCATGCGCACCGCCCCGCCAAAGACAAGCGGCTTGCTTGCCGCATGCGCCGTATCACCGAGAAGATAGCGCGCCTTGGCATTATCGGTGCAATCAACAACAACATCATGGGCCTTTAATAATTGTTCGACATTGCCACTGCGGAGCCTTTGGCCAAGCTGCGAGATATGGATTGCTGGATTGATTGCACTTGCCGCCATCGCTGCTTGCCGAGATTTCAACAGGCCAACATCGCTGTCTTTGTAAATGACTTGCCGGTTTAAATCGGTCCGCGAAACATGATCATCATCAATAATGGTAATCGTGCCAATACCAGCAGCGGCAAGATACATGATCACTGGCGCGCCAAGCCCGCCAGCACCAACAACAAGCACCCGCGCCGCCAATAATTGTTCCTGACCTTCCTCGCCAATTGCAGGCATGATCGCCTGACGGGCATAGCGTTCTAGATCATCATCACTCAGCATAATTCCTCACAAACCTGTTGAGCCAAAACCACCAGCGGCACGCGCGGTATCGTCAAGATCATCGGCTTCGACGGGTGTCATAATGGTGACAGCGGCAATCACCATCTGTGCAATCCGCATGCCGTGGGTGATGGTAAAATCATCAGTGCCATTATTGACCAAAATCACCGCAATTTCACCCCGATAATCACTATCAATCGTCCCGGGGGCATTGGCAACGGTGATTCCATATTTTAATGCCAGACCTGATCGTGGCCGGATTTGCGCTTCATAACCTGCTGGTAATGCCATGGCAAATCCGGTTGGAATGGCCTGACGCATATTTGGCTTGAGACAAATTGGCTGGTCAATTGCGGCGGCAAGATCAAGTCCGGCGGCCCCGCTTGTCGCATATGATGGCAAGGCAAGATCATCAGCATGGGCTAGCCGCCGAAATTTAACTACAAGTTGGTTCATCTGGTCACTTCCGCTTCGATATGATCAGCTAGTCTTTCGGCAAGATCAGCTTTTTGCATTTGCGGCCATTCGTCAACGCCATTTGCACTGATCAGCATGGCTTGATTCAAGGTGCTTCCAAAAACTGGATCAGCATCACCGCCAACCTGATTGGCAATGATCCAGTCGCACCCTTTGCGCTGGCGTTTTTTGGTGGCATTTTGCAATAGATTTTTGGTTTCCGCGGCAAAGCCAATGACCAATTTTGGCCGGTTTGACGCGGATGAAATATGCGCCAGAATATCGGGGTTCTGGCATAGCGCTAAGGTCATGCCAGCTTCGGGGTCTTCTGGTTTTTTCAGTTTCTGATCAGATATTGACTGTACGCGCCAATCTGCAACCGCGGCGGCGCAAATGGCGATTTCGGCAGGCAAGGCCGCTTTGCAAGCGGCCAGCATTTCACTGGCAGTTGTGACCTGAACCATGGTTACTTGATCCGGCGTTGGTTCGTTGACTGGCCCGCTAATCAAAATCACATCTGCGCCGCGCTTGGCAAGGGTTGCGGCAATGGCATGGCCTTGCTTGCCCGATGACCGGTTGGCGATAAAGCGCACCTTGTCAATTGGCTCGATTGTCGGGCCTGATGTGACAATGATTCGTTTGCCAGCAAGCGGGCTTTTATTATGGTTTCTGCCATTGGTTATATCTTGGGCATTGGTCATATTTTGCGGGGTGATAAGCTGCATTGCGGCTGCGGCAATATCCGCCGGTTCGCACATCCGGCCTTCGCCCTCTTCGCCGCAGGCTGTGTCGCCGCTTACCGGACCAATCATATGAACACCGCGCTGGCGCAGGGTGGCGAAATTATGTTTGGTTGCCGCATGCGCCCACATTGCCGGATTCATCGCTGGTGCCATTGCCACCTTGGCCGTGGTTGCAAGAAGAATCGTTGTTGCCAGATCATCTGCAATGCCGGCATTTGCCCGCGCCATAAAATTGGCCGTTGCCGGAACGACAAGAACAAGATCGGCCGATCGCGCCAGCCTGATATGCCCCATTTCGGCTTCGTCCGTTAGTGAAAACAAACTGTCATAACATTTCTCACCAGTCAGCGCGGCAAGGCTAAGAGGGGTGATAAATTGTTTGGCACCATCGGTCATCACGCCGGTGACATGCGCGCCAAGCTGTTGCAATTGGCGGGCGGTTTCCAAGGCCTTATAGGCAGCGATCCCGCCAGCAACGATCAGCAAAATTCGCTTGCCGGAATGGGTGTCATGATGCAGTGGCTGTGATGATGTGGCAGGGGGGCAAGCCAGAATTTCAAGATCATCAGCGCGGATCTGATAACCTTTCTTGGTCAGCGCAGCATAGATAATGGGTTTGGCACGCTCAGGTAAATGACCACGGGTCAGATAATTGCTGATCGCGCTTGGCCCCACATTCAAAAGCTGCTGGATAGCATGGCGGCCGCCCAATGCGGTGATGATTGCCGATAAATTCACAAAAATTACCACTTCCGTTGTTTATAATTAAATAATGATGAAATTATCACAAAAATTCATATAATTTCCATTTATAGCAAAATTTAATGAATATTTGTGAAAAAGCTTGCAATGGCAAGCAAAAGCGCAAGCAGAGCAACCCGCCCGGGCCATGTTTGTGGTGGTGGCGCGATTGGTCTTTGCTGTGCGGCTTCGAAAGCGCTGAGTAATTTTGGCACGCGTACCATGATTTGCATTATCTCATCAACAAGCTGTTCGGCGCGTTTTTTCACTCCGGCCTCATGCTGCATCCATGATTCGGCCATTGGCCGTGCTAATTGCCACATGTCGGCTTTGGGGTTTAGCTGGCGGGCAACCCCTTCGGCCATCATCATGGTTTTCTGCAAAAGATTATATTGTGGCTGCACCTCGATTTCAAAGCGGGTTGCCAGCTGGAAAATCTGTCCCAGAACAACGCCAAGCGAGACGTCGCCAAGCGGTTTGCCCATCACCGGATCAGCAACTGCGCGAACCGATTGTGAAAATTGATGAACTGAAACCCCCTCGCCAAGCATCCCAGCGTCTTTATGTAATTTGGCGACCATATCATAATCGCGGTCAAGCATTGCGCTGAGCAATCGCGCCAAAAACAGACGGTCTTGGAAATCAAGATAGCCCATAATGCCAAAATCAATTGGCACCAGCGTGCCATCGGCGCGAACGAAAATATTGCCAGGATGCATATCGGCATGGAAATAGCCGTCGCGAAACACCTGATTGAAAAAGCTGCGCGCCGCAAATTCGGTAATTTTTCCAATATCATGACCAGCCTTGGTCAGACGGTCGAGATCATCAATTCGGATGCCATCGATCCATTCAATGATCAACATGCCTTTGGTGCTGTTTTCCAAATCCACCCATGGCACATAAATCCCCTCATCATCGCGCATATTATCAGCAAGCCGTCCTGCTGCCGCCGCTTCGAGGCGCAGATCAAGCTCCATCTCTGAAAGCTGCTTGAACTGCTTCACCGCTGTCACCAGATGCAGGCGCCGAAGGCCGGGTGCCAGCCATTGCAGAATTTGCGCCAATGAATAGAAAAGTGCCGTGTCTGCCAGCATATGTTTTTCAATATCGGGGCGAAGCAGTTTCACTGCCACTTCACGCCCGTCGCAAAGCGTGGCCCGATGCACCTGTGCAATCGACGCGGCGGCAACCGCCGAATCGTCAAACTGGCCGAATAATGTGTCGATGGGTTGGCCAATCTGTTGCGCGACCATCTGGCGCGCCTTTGCCGCGGCAAAAGGAGGTAAACGGTCTTGAAGCATGGTCAGTGACTGGCCAAGCTCGGGGCCAATCAGATCGGCGCGTGTTGATAAAGCCTGACCAAATTTGATAAAGCCTGGCCCGAGCCGGACCAAAGCCTGACATAAGGCACCACCAGCATCATTGACCGCGCTTTTCGATCTTACCGCCTTATCAAGAAGCTGGCAGCAATGCCGCAACCAGCTTGGCAAAAGCGTAATCTGGGCAACATGCCCCAAAACCCCTGCACGCCCAAGATGCCACGCAATATGCGGCAACCGCATGAGCGCGCGAGTCATGGACAGGCTGCGCTTTGCCATTAATCAAGCTTCCAGCCAGAATGGATACAGGCGATTCCCGCAGACAGGCTGCGCACCCGGATTTGCGCAAAACCAGCTTCGGCAAACATATCGGCAAGCATTTCCTTGCTTGGGAAGGTGCGGATCGATTCGGCAAGATAGCGATAGCTATCTGCATCACCAGCGATGACCTGTCCCATGACCGGCAAAATATTGAACGAAAAACTGTCATATAATTTTGCCAAAGGGCGGCTTTGCACATGCGAAAATTCAAGACATAAAAACCGTCCGCCCGGCTTGAGAATCCGATAAGCCTCATGCAAGGCGGTCTGCCGGTCAGTGACATTACGCAACCCAAAGGCAATGGTCACAAAATCAGCGCTATGATTATCAAATGGAAGTGATTCGGCATTGGCAACACACCAGCTAAGCCGATGCGCCAGACGCTGCAAATCACGCCGCCCACGCCCTGCCTCAAGCATGGCGTGATTGATGTCACTGATACAGGCCTCGCCGCCGCCGCCGCGCAAAAACCGCAAACTAATATCGCCAGTGCCGCCAGCAAGATCAATCAGCTTTTGATGCGGTTGCGGTGCCATCCAGTCAATCATCGCCGCTTTCCACAGCCGGTGAATGCCACCACTCATCACATCATTCATAATGTCATAACGATCAGCAACCGAATCAAACACGCCGCGCACCATGCGCGCTTTGTCGGCACGCTGAATGGTGCGAAAGCCAAAATCTATGGTATCGTCATCACGATCCGCATTGCGCGGGGGTGATATGGGCTGATCCGCTTTGTCAAAAGCAGGGTCTGTCATGATCGAAATCCTAATATTGCGAAACGCAAGCCTATCTATATCAGTCTGGAGCCAATTTCGAAATGATCTTCACCAATTCATTTAACGCTTTGGTCTGTCAGCATGCGGTTTTTACCATTTCATCGCCATTTGCAGCTGAGATCGCCTAATGCCTGAATTGCCTGAGGTGGAAACCGTCAAGCTGGCTTTGATGCCTGCTTTGCAGGGTCGAGCTGTGTTATCGGCCTTTGTTGGTCGCAAGGATTTGCGCTGGCCTTTGCCTGAAAATCTGGCTGAACGCCTGACCGGACGCCAATTTACCCGTCTTGCACGTCGTGGCAAATATGTGATGATGATGCTTGATAATGGCGAGGTGCTTCTGCTTCATCTTGGCATGTCGGGCTCGATACGCATCCATAAAGACAAGCCAACGCTTGGCAAACATGATCATTTCATGCTGGAAATGGCACCGGCAGATGATCAGGGCGGGGTATCCTATGTTGTGTTAAATGACCCGCGCCGTTTTGGCTGGATTGATCTTTTTGCCGAATCGGTGATGGCTGAGCATAAATTACTGGCTGGCATGGGGCCAGAACCGCTTGGTAATGAATTTTCTGGCGCGCATCTTCAAGCCGTTTTCAAAGGCCGAACCGGCTCGGTCAAGAACGCGCTGTTAAACCAGCAGCTGGTGGCCGGGATTGGCAATATCTATGCGAGTGAGGCTTTGTTCTATGCGCGAATTTCACCGCGGCGCAAGGCGGGCGCAATTCGCGGTCAACGTGCCGCGCGGCTTGCCAATTCGATTGTGACGGTTCTGCGAGCCGCGATTGAAGACGGTGGCACATCGCTTCGCGATCACGTTCAACCCGGCGGTGAGATTGGTTATTTCGTCCAGCGTCTTGCCGTTTATGGCCGCGCCGGTAAGCCTTGCCCAGTTTGTGCCACACCGATTAAAACCCTGATCCAGTCTGGCCGATCCAGTTTTTACTGTTCTCGTTGCCAAGGCTAGGTTTCACCGCTAGGTTTATAGCTAGCACGCAACCAAACAACAGCGGTAAATTCACATGAATCTGTTCAGTCATAAAAAAGCATCAGCGTTAACCCGCGGTTTCGTTATTGCTTTGATGATGCTGACGCTGATTGGTGGCCAGTTTCTGATTGGCCAGCCTGCCAGAGCCGAAACGCAGCAGCATCGTTGGGCAGGCGATGTGCCGATCATGCAGGGCTGGAAAATCGAGCCTGAATTAGGCTTTGCGTTTGATTCGCCGAATGGCCGCATCGTTATGATTTTTGCGTCAACATCGGCAGATCAAGATGAGATCATGGCATTTTATGGTCAGACCTTGGCCCAGCTCGGCTGGACGGGTGGTGCTGGAAATTGGGTTCGCGACGCGGAAAAGCTGGTGATTGGCGAGGTGCAAACGGCACGCGGCGCGCTTTGGCGGCTGATGTTGCAACCGCGCTAGGCACTGCCAAAGACTGTATCGGGCGCTAAAGCTAGGGCTGGCGTTAAAAAGTCACATCACGGCAAGTTGTCAAAAGCGCTTGACGATGATGGCAAAAAAAGCCTATACACCTGCCTCAGTTAAGTATTTATCGAATGACAGGGACGTTGAAACCTGATGGCAAACCACAAGTCTTCTAAAAAGCGGATCATCCGCAACGCCAACCGCGCCTTAATCAATGGCGCTCGTATGAGCCGGATCCGCACTTTTGTGAAAAAAGTCGAAACGGCAATCGCTGAAGGCGATGCGGGTGTGGCACGTGAAGCACTTCGCCAGGCGCAGCCGGAAATGCAGCGCGGCGTGTCACGCGGCATTCTTCATAAAAACACCGTTTCACGCAAAATTTCACGCCTTGCGGCGCGCGTCAAAGCCCTCGCAGCGTAATCTGCCAATCGCCGAACCAGCGATTCGCATTACATGATTCAAAAGCCCGCCCCGCAAACTAAGGGGGCGGGCTTTTTTTGCCGGTTTTTGAGACTTAATATTCGAGTCATGCCGTGATCTGGGGGGGTGGCGTGCGCAGCAGATCAACAGCAGTTAGCGACAGGGTTTCGCATACAAGATCATCTATTTGCGATTCGGCAATTGATTGTGTTCAATTTTTCGATGAATTGACGGTTTTCGCGCAAGATTTGTGTCAATAAAAATAACCGCCCATTTGGCAAGTTTATTTTGCTTTTAACGGGCTTTGGTCTCTTGCAACAAGGGCAGAAAAATCGTTAC